>NZ_KB291194.1:30492-39541 GCF_000318255.2 Capnocytophaga sp. oral taxon 380 str. F0488 | reverse complement strand
ACGATTGGTATAGAAAGGGTGTATAAGTAATTGATTTATACTGTAATACAACAAGGGTAAAAATGTTAAAAAAGAGGTTTCGAGGCGAAAGAAAGAGGAGAGGTGATAGGCCTTAGGCCATAGGCAATAGGAGATAACATACCCCTATTCACATACTCCGCTCTCGCGGACTTCCGTTCAAAGGGGGAATGTGGCGAGTCTTTTATTCGGTAAGCCCCCGAACCCCCGAAGGGGGACAAGCTGGAAAAAGGTGACAAACCTCACCCCTATCACATACTCCGCTCTCACAGTGCACATACCCAACTGTCGCTGGCTACCTCAAAGATGGGGAATGTGGGGACGGGAAAACGACTATGAGGTTGTAAATCAGAGACAATCATTCCTTAAAACCTTGATTCACACTGATAATTTTCTTACATTTGTGCGCTTTCGCAAATTGTGAAATTTGCTCATTTGCTAATTATGCCCTACCTTTGCGCTTTATTACTCAATATGACAATAGATTTTGAACATAAACAGTCGGCGCACTGTGAAAATGGAGTAGCTTCTAATTTGTTGCACTTCAATGGAGTGGAACTGAGTGAACCGATGGTCTTTGGGATTGGGTCGGGACTGTTGTTCTTCTACTTTCCTTGGATAAGAGTGAACGAAGCACCTGCTATTAGTTACCGCACAATGCCGGGGCACATTTTCAGTAAAGTAGCCAAACGTTTAGGATTTAAGGTGAAACGCCAAAAGTTTTCTTCCCCCGAAAAGGCAGAACAAGCCCTCGATGACAATCTTGCCAAGGGTATCCCTACGGGCTTGCAAGTGGGGGTTTTCAACCTACCTTATTTCCCCGATGAGTACCGCTTTCATTTTAACGCGCATAACTTAGTGGTTTATGGCAAAGAAGACGACAAGTATCTTATTAGCGACCCCGTGATTCCTTATACTACGACCCTTACGCCTGAGGAACTCACCAAAGTGCGTTTTGCCAATGGGGTATTGGCACCCAAAGGACATCTCTACTACCCTACTCATTTACCCAAAGAGCTTCAGTTGGAAAAGGCAATATGGAAGGGTATCAAGCAGACGTGCAGTACGATGCTCGCTCCTGTGCCCATAGTGGGTGTAGCAGGAATTAAGAAACTCAGCAAGGATATACTGAAATGGCACTGCAAGAAAGGTGCGAAGACTACTAATCACTACCTCGCTCAGCTGATACGTATGCAGGAAGAGATAGGCACTGGGGGTGCGGGATTTAGGTTTATCTACGGTGCTTTCTTGCAAGAAGCAGGCAAACTCTTGAAAAACGATGCTTTATTAGAGCTCTCCAAAGAAATTACGGATATAGGCGATGCGTGGCGTGACTTTGCAGTTGCCATTGCCCGCGTATACAAAAACCGTAGCACCCAAGCCGATGTCTATAATGCTCTCTCACAGCAGTTGTACGCTATAGCCGAGAGAGAGGAAGCGTTTTTTAAGAAACTTCGGAAAGTAAAAGGTAAAAGATAAACTTGCCAATACCAAAATAAATCCTTATATTTGCAGAATTAATGATTAAAAACATTATAAAATGAAAAAACTAATTAACGTAACATTTGCATTATTACTACTATGCTCAGCAGTTACCTTAGTTTCTTGTGGAAAAGACGATGATAAAGGGAGTGGTAAAGAGTTCCCAGAAGGCACTAGAGAACTCACCCAAAATGGAATTACTGCCAGAATAGATCAAGAGCGATGGGGAGGAGATGGTGGTAATACAGTGCTATATGTGAATATAAAACTGACCAAAAAGGATAAATTTGAAACAAAACCAACCGGTAAAGTGTATATACAAGCCAGAACTACCGATGGAGAGGTGTTGTATAGTGCACAAGGTAAAAGCAAGGATTTTGGTAACCTTTGGAATGCCGATGTTCATTATCTTGAATTTTCATTTCCTCTCTTCAACGGAAAAAAATTAAAGGCAAACTCTTTAACTATTTTAAAAATTGAAGTGAACTGAAATAAGTGAGGAGTGAAAAGATAAACGAAAGCTATAAGAAGCCTCCAGAACTCCGATTAAAAAACTACTGATTTATAAGAATGAACAAAATCAACCTTTTACTTTTATTAGGCGTTGTCGCTACGAGCTCGGCGCAACAACAGCAAACCCTCCAAAAAGGGTGGAAATTTACGCGTGAGGACAAACCTATGTTCTCGCAAACTAACTACAACGATGCCAAATGGCAACGCGTAACCGTGCCTCACGATTGGGCTATCTATGGTCCTTTTGATATGGAAAACGATATCCAGCGCACGGCTATCAAGCAGGACGGACAAAAAACGGCTATTGAACACACAGGGCGTACGGGAGGGTTACCTTTTGTAGGCGTAGGTTGGTACCGCACGCAGTTCAATGTGCCTGAACTTACGTCAGATAAGCAGGTGTTTGTACAGTTTGACGGGGCGATGAGTAACCCCGAAGTGTTTGTAAACGGACAAAAAGCCGGCGAATGGCACAACGGCTACAACACTTTCTTCTTGGATATCACTCCTTACGTAAAAGCCAATAACAACACTTTGGCAGTGCGACTCAACAACCTTACCCAGATGTCGCGTTGGTATCCAGGGGCAGGCTTGTACCGCAATGTGCATATCATCACTAAAAATAAGACGCATATCCCTATTTGGGGCGTACAGATTACCACCCCCGAAATAACAAATAACTTCGCCAAAGTAGTAGTAAATACTGAGTTTGTAGCTGATAAGAAGACTTCAGTTGCAGCAGAGACTGTTATTTTCGACGAGCGAGGTGAAAGAGTAGCGTATGCTAATACCAAAGCGACTCCTTACACTACCGATAAGATTTCAGCAGAACTGTATATTGATAATCCTCGCTTGTGGGACATCGGTAAACCTTACCTCTATAAAGCGGTTACCAAACTCTATGAAGGCGATACTGTAAAAGATGAGGTAACCACTACTTTTGGGGTTCGCTCTATCGAACTCAAGCCTAATGATGGGCTATACCTCAACGGACGCAAAATCAAAATACAAGGGGTGTGTATGCACCACGATTTAGGGGCGCTGGGCGCTGCCGTAAACGAGAGTGCTATACGCCGACAAATGGTAATCTTGAGAGATATGGGGGTGAATGCTATCCGCACTTCGCACAATATGCCCGCCCCTGAATACGTGCGCGCTGCCGATGAAATGGGTATGCTACTCGCCGTAGAGAGTTTCGACGAATGGGCTATCCCCAAAGTGGAAAACGGTTATCATTTGTACTTCAAAGAATGGGCTGAAAAAGACCTTACAAACCTCGTAAAACACTACCGCAACAACCCTAGCGTGCTGATGTGGTTCATCGGTAATGAGGTAGAAGAACAGAGCGTAGAAAGTGGTTCGCAAGTAGCGCGCTATTTGCAAGATATCATCAAAAAATACGATACTACCCGCCCTGTGAGTAATGGTATGGATAGACCCCACGATGTGCTTAAAAACAATATGGCAGCAACGATGCAGCTAATGGGCTTCAACTACCGTCCGTTTAAGTACAAAGAGGCTTACCGCAAGTTGCCACAACAGCTTATTTTGGGTAGTGAAACCGCTTCAACGGTGAGCTCGCGCGGCGTGTATAAGTTCCCCGTAGAGCGCAAATCAATGGCTAAATACCCCGATATGCAATCGTCGTCTTATGACGTAGAACACTGCGGTTGGTCAAACTTGCCCGAAGACGACTGGATACATCAAGAGGATTTGCCTTATACCGTAGGAGAGTTCATCTGGACAGGCTTCGACTATCTCGGCGAACCTACTCCTTACTATGTAGAATGGCCATCCCATAGTTCCTATTTTGGAGCAGTAGATTTGGCTGGGCTACCCAAAGACCGCTTCTATCTCTACCGCTCGCATTGGAATAAGGAAGCCGAAACCTTGCATATCCTCCCTCATTGGAATTGGGAAGGGCGCGAGGGTGAAGTAACTCCTATCTTCGTTTATACTAATTATCCTTCTGCCGAATTGTTTATCAATGGCAAGAGTCAAGGAAAACGCAGTAAAGACCTTTCGGTGAAATTAGAAGAGAAAGAACAAGAGGGTAATCCGTCAGACCTCAACCGCCAAAAGCGTTACCGCCTAATGTGGATGGATACTAAGTACGAACCTGGAACTGTGAAAGTAGTAGCTTACGATGCTAATGGTAAGGCAGTAGCCGAAAAAGAAATACGTACTGCGGGCAAGCCTTATGCCTTACGTCTCAGCACTGAATACAAAACAGAACTCACCCCTAATAGCAAAGACCTCGCTTTCATCACCGTAGAAGCGGTAGATAAGGACGGTGATTTATGCCCAACAGTGAATGACCTTGTGCAGTTCAGCGTTAAAGGTGCTGGCTTTTATAAAGCAGCTGCCAATGGCGATGCTACTTGCACCGACCAATTCCATTTACCTAAAATGCACCTCTTCAATGGGAAATTAGTGATGATGGTACAAGCAGGCGAAAAAGCAGGCGAAATTACTATTGAAGCAAAAAGTAAAACGCTAAAAGGAAAGATTTCAGTAGAAGTTAGAAAATAGAACATAGAAATTAGATGCTGTTATTTTTATATGTTTTGCCAAAGGACAAGAGCCTTTGGCAAAGTTTTTTATAGTAGAGGTAGAGCCAAGAACAATTGGTGCATTAGCAAAAATATTGTATCTTTGTATTTTCATCTACAAATCGTCCATTTATGAACTACCGTCTTGCCTCTCCCGTCGATGCCCGCAAAGTAGCCACTGTGCTCACCGATGCTTTTACTAATTACAATATGTATCGCGCGGTGCTCAACTCTTTTTTTACTACCGATAGCAAGTATATCGACTATCTGAACAAATTGCATTATGTGCAAGTGATGAGCAATATCCGCAAGGGTTATTGCTTGATAGCCGAAGAAAACGACGAAATTATAGCCGTCGCAGTGATGCAATCATTGCGCTATACCCGTATTACCCTTTGGGATTACCTACGCTCAGGAGCTTTTGTGCTTTGGCGTTATGCCAAACCCACTCAATGTTTCTTGCCTTTCTTAGACAAGAGCAGCGAGCACGCCAAAAAACAAACTTCTGAAAACAGATGGTATTTAGAGAGTTTTGTAGTGAGTCCCGCGTGGCAAGGTAAACACATAGGAGGTAGATTTTTAGACGAAGCCGTTTTGCCTTTAGTAGCACGTGAAGGAGGTAGCCAACTCAGTTTGGTTACCAATACCGAAACAAATGTATCTTTCTACCAAAAACACGGTTTTGAGCAAATCCACCAAACCAAAATAGGAGGCGTAGATGTTTGGACGATGTTGGTGGATGTGAAGAGTCGCTATAAAGTACCTGACAACCCTGATTAGAAGAGCAACTTGGTACTTTGAAACTTTTTTTCTACTTTTGCGCCAATATTAACCATTCACCATTTATCATTAATTATTGTTTTATATGAAATTCAACGAGTACAAACACTTAGACCTTACTAAGATAGCAGAAGAAATATTGGCTTTCTGGAAAGCCGCCAACATCTTTGAGCAGAGTATCACCTCACGCGAGGGCGCTATTCCGTTCGTGTTTTTTGAAGGACCACCGTCTGCCAACGGCGTACCTGGTATTCACCACGTGATGGCGCGCTCTATTAAGGATATTTTCTGCCGTTATAAAACTCAGAAAGGATTTCAAGTAAAACGCAAAGCAGGATGGGATACTCACGGCTTGCCTGTAGAACTCGGGGTAGAGAAAGAACTCGGCATTACCAAAGAAGATATAGGCAAAAAAATAAGCGTAGAGGACTATAACAAGGCTTGTAAGGAAGCCGTGATGCGCTATACCGATATCTGGAATGACCTTACCGAGAAAATAGGCTACTGGGTGGATATGGAAGACCCTTATATCACCTATAAACCCAAATATATGGAAAGCGTGTGGTGGCTTTTGAAACAGCTGTACAACAAACAGTTGCTCTACAAAGGCTACACCATTCAGCCGTACTCGCCTAAGGCAGGGACAGGCTTATCGTCGCACGAGCTTAACCAACCTGGGTGCTACCGCGATGTGAGCGATACTACCGTAGTAGCGCAGTTCAAAGTAAAAGCGTTAGTAGCAGCGGCAGCCAAAGCACTGGGTGCCCCTACCGAACCTATTCATATCCTCGCTTGGACAACCACTCCTTGGACATTGCCTTCAAACACTGCTCTTGCCGTGGGTAAAGAGATTGAGTATGTACTTGTAAGAACCTACAATCAATATACTTTTGAGCCGATAACAATCATCATCGGCAAACCGCTTTTGGCAAAACAATTCGGCAAGAAATTCGTAGAAGGCGATGCTGCAGTCTTAGCAGCTTATACGCCTGAAAGCAAGACAATTCCTTACCAAATATTAGGAGAATGCAAAGGTGCAGACCTCGTGGGTACTACTTACGAGCAACTCATTCCTTGGTGCTCTCCTGCCGAGAATGCCGACCAAGCTTTCCGCGTGATTGCAGGCGACTTTGTTACCACCGATGACGGTACGGGTATCGTGCATATTGCACCTACCTTTGGTGCGGACGACGCCCGTGTAGCCAAAGAATACGGCGTGCCCCCAATGCTTGTGAAAGATGCGCACGACAATTTGATTCCGCTGGTAGATTTGCAAGGGAAATTTATCACAGGACATAATATTCCTGAGGCTTTTGCCGGCAAATACATCAAAAATGAGTATTACGATGCAGGGCAAGCACCCGAAAAATCGTGGGATGTGAGCCTGGCGATTCTCCTTAAAGAAGAAAACAAGGCTTTCAAAGTAGAAAAATACGTACACAGCTATCCGCACTGCTGGCGTACTGATAAACCGGTGTTGTACTACCCGCTTGACTCGTGGTTTATAAAGGTTACTGACTTCAAATACCGTATGTTTGAGCTTAATGAAACCATCAACTGGAAACCTAAGGCTACCGGTGAAGGGCGTTTTGGCAACTGGCTCAAAAATGCTAACGACTGGAACCTTTCGCGTTCGCGCTATTGGGGTATTCCGCTACCTATTTGGCGCACTGCCGATAAGCAAGAGGAAATCTGCATTGGTTCGGTGGAAGAACTAAAAGCCGAAATACAAAAAGCTGTCGTGGCAGGAGTGATGACAGCTGACCCATATAAAGATTTTGTAGTGGGCGACAACTCCGAAAGCAATTACGACAAGGTAGATTTACACAAAAATATCGTAGATAACATAGTGCTCGTATCGCCATCAGGCAAGCCAATGCACCGCGAAACCGACCTTATAGACGTGTGGTTCGATTCTGGCTCTATGCCGTATGCACAATGGCACTATCCTTTTGAAAACAAAGACTATATAGAAAACCATACCGCCTATCCAGCCGACTTTATTGCGGAGGGGGTAGACCAAACACGCGGTTGGTTCTATACACTTCACGCAATTGCTACTTCGGTATTCAACAGCGTGGCGTACAAAAACGTAGTATCGAACGGATTGGTGCTCGACAAGAACGGACAAAAGATGTCGAAACGCTTGGGCAATGCAGTAGACCCCTTCACTACCATAGCCGAGTATGGCGCCGATGCCACTCGCTGGTATATGATTTCTAACGCGAATCCTTGGGACAACCTCAAATTCGACTTGGAAGGAGTAGCTGAAGTGCGCCGTAAGTTCTTCGGTACGCTCTACAACACTTATTCATTCTTTGCGCTCTATGCCAATACCGATAGCTTCACTTATGCAGAAGCCGATATACCACTGGCTGAACGCCCAGAAATAGACCGCTGGATACTTTCGGAACTCAACACCCTTATCAAAGAAGTAGATGCCCTCTATGCCGATTATGAGCCTACCCGCGCTACCCGTGCTATCTCCGATTTTGTACAAGAAAACCTCAGTAACTGGTATGTGCGCCTCTCACGTCGCCGTTTCTGGAAAGGAGAATACGAAGCCGATAAAATAGCCGCTTACCAAACGCTTTACACCTGCCTCATAACCATCGCCAAACTGATGGCGCCTGTAGCACCTTTCTATGCCGATAGATTGTACAAAGACTTGGTGAGCGTTACCGGTAAAGAAAACAAAGAGAGTGTACACCTCACCGATTTCCCCGTAGCTAATGAAAGTTACATCGATAAATCATTGGAAAGCAAGATGCAGAAAGCGCAGACTATCTCGTCCTTAGTACTATCGTTGCGCAAGAAAGAAAGCATCAAGGTGCGTCAGCCATTGCAAAAGATAATGATACCGATAGCCAACGCTACCGAGCGCGCTGAAATAGAAGCCGTAGCAAACCTCATCAAGCACGAGGTGAATGTAAAGGAAATAGAACTCTTGGAAGATGCCTCAGGTATATTGGTAAAACAAATCAAACCGAACTTCAAGACCTTAGGACCTAAATTCGGTAAGGATATGAAAGCTATTGCCACAGCCGTGCAAGAATTTGGACAAGCGGAAATAGCACAGTTTGAAAAAGCACAAACGTACAGCTTGCAACTGCCCGACAAAACAGTTACTTTGAGTTTGGACGATGTAGAAATCAGCACCCAAGATATAGAAGGCTGGTTGGTAGCCACCGCTGGCAGTCTGTTGGTAGCTTTAGATATTCACATCACCCCCGAATTGCGTCAAGAGGGTATCGCTCGTGAGTTGGTGAACCGCATTCAGAATATCCGTAAGGACAACGATTACGACATCACCGACCGCATACAAATACGCCTTCAAGCGCACCCTGCCCTAAAAGAAGCTGTTACTGCCAACGAATCCTATATCAAGAACGAAACTCTTACCGATAGTATCAGTTTTGTAGATAGCCTGCCAGAGGGTGAAGAAATAGCCTTCGACGAAGTAACAACAAGAATAGTCGTTAGCCGGTCATAGGACAACAAGCTGTTAAACACTTTGCCAATATCCCTAGATTTTGACAAAGTGATAAGAAAAGCGCGATGTTTAAAATAATAAACATCGCGCTTTTTCATTGACTAATTCACCTATTTACCTTCTCTTTTCTTTCGATTTATTACCCTCAAAACTGCCTTTTTTACTTAACTCTTAACTCCTCATTCTTAACTACTTATATACCCTTTCTATA
>NZ_KB291194.1:25412-30472 GCF_000318255.2 Capnocytophaga sp. oral taxon 380 str. F0488 | reverse complement strand
CTAAATCACTCCTTCCGAATCCCTCCGTTTTCTTCCGAACCTCCTTAGCTCTCTGCTCTCTTCCAAACTTTCCTCCGAAAACCCCTAGTCCCTGCGAGATTTTCCTAAAAATCTGAAAACTCCTAATGTATCACTTTTAACAATACACACTTTGCCTAAGTTTTAAACTTTGTAAAGGTTGATTATTAGCACTTCTGATATTATTAACATTAAATATTTTCTATTTTTTTAGAATCATTCCATTTTATTTACTATCTTTGCACCCTCTTTTTTTCTCATCAGAAATAATATTAATGCCTTTATCACCTAAAAATATAATCCTTTTACTCACTCCTTTTTGTGCAACTCAACTCTTCTCTCAACCTGTTGAAGAAGAAGTCACGCAACTCAGTGAGGTTGTGCTCACAGGGCAATCACCTATCAAGCAAGTGCAAAAAGCAGCTTACAACGTGGTGGCTATCGAAGCTCAACAGCTCCGCAATCTCAACAGCAATGCTGCCGATATGCTTGCCCGTGTATCGGGAGTGAAGATGCGCGAAACCGGTGGGGTAGGGGCAGAGGCGAATATCAATCTTAATGGCTTTACCGGTCGTCACGTGCGTATCTTTATCGATGGGGTTCCTATGAACGAAGCTAATGCCTCTTTTCGCATTAATAATATTCCCGCTGAACTTATCGAACGTATCGAAATTTACAAAGGTGTGGTACCTGTTACTTTTGGTGCCGATGCTCTTGGGGGCGCTATCAATGTAGTAACGCGCAAAAGCCGATACAACTACGGCAATCTTTCCTATACTTTTGGTTCTTTCAACACCCATAAAAGTACCTTAAATCTCGGTCAATTCCTCACCGATAACATCAGTGTAGAACTCAATGCTTATCAAAATTACTCCGATAACAGTTATAAAGTATTTACCGAATATCTCGACCTCCAAACAGGCTCTTACTCTAAAGAAAAACGTTGGTTCAAACGCTTTCACGACCGTTATCACAACGAGGCTATCATAGGTCGTGTGAATATCTTCGATGAAAAATGGGCTGATAAACTTTCTTTTGCACTTAATTATAGTCAAGAGCATAAACAACTCCAAAACGCCAACCTAATGCAAAAAGTCTTCGGAGGTAAGTACCGCAAATCTCATAACTATTCATCTTCAGTAGAATATGAGAAAAAGAATATCCTCAAAGGTCTCTCTTTCTTCCTTACAGGGCGTTATGATTTTACCACCACTCAGAATGTAGATGAAGAAGCTCGCCGTTATAGCTGGACGGGTGAGTATGAACCAATGGTTACTCGTGGTGAATCGCAACTTCAGAATACTATTTTTGAAGGTAAAACGGGCTATATTACTTCACACTTAGACTATCAACTCAGTGAAAAACACTCTTTTCAACTCACACACACCTTCAGTAATTACATTCGGCGTAACAAAAATATGCTCATTACCAACTATACCCTCGATTCCGATTTTATGAGGCGTGTCAATGAGAAAAATATTTCTGGATTATCATATAAGTTCACCCCTTCTGAGCGTTGGAATATATTAGCTTTCGGTAAATATTACAATACAGCTGTAACAGGTCCAGTGATTGTTACTGGATATGGAAGTCGCGCTGTATATGAAGAAGAAACTCATCACACTCAGGCTTGGGGGTATGGTGGGGCGACTACTTATCAGCTCTTAAAGCCTCTACAAGTCAAACTTTCTTATGAAAAGAGCTTCCGTCTACCTACTGATACCGAACTTTTTGGCGATGGCGATTTAGAGATTGGCAACTATAAGCTCAAACCCGAAAATAGCGATAACCTGAATGTAAATCTCTCTTATCAACCTGCGTTCAAAGCGCATTCATTCTTAGTAGAAGTGGGTTTTGCCTATCGTTATATCAAAGATTATATCATCAGAAGTATTATCAGTGCAGGAGCTAATGAAGGCTCCGCAGGAAGCCGAAATCACGGTAAGGTACTCAATATGGGAGTCGATGCTACCCTGCGCTATTTCTTCTATAAAGATGCATTTTCAGTAGGTGGCAACTTGTCTTATATGAACTTGCGCAACAAAGAAGAATTTACTGAAACAGGTCGCCCTTCTGCTATCTATAACGACCGTTTGCCCAATATGCCTTATCTATTTGGCAACGCCGATGCTACTTGTAATATAGAAAGCCTCATTGCTAAACGCGACAAACTATCACTAAACTATAATCTCTTTTTCACCGAAGAGTTTTTTACCTCGTGGCAAAGCGAAGGAACAAAAATTAAAGTCCCTCGCCAACTTTCACACGATGTGAGTCTTACCTACTACACCCCTAACAAACGGTTAAGTCTTTCCGTAGAAGCCAAAAATATCACCGATGAATTGTTGTACGATAACTACAGCCTCCAAAAAGCCGGTCGCGCTTTCTATGCCAAACTCTCCTACCGATTCTACTAACAACTAATTTCTAACAACTAATTTCTAAATATATGTATATCAATTTTCAAACATTCAAAAAAACGCTACTTGTAGGCTCATTAGTTAGCTTCGTAGCCCTTACGTCTTGCAAAAAAGACGATAATACTCCAGTCCCTCCTCCTTCTGCCGAGGGAGCTAACTTCTTCATCGATGCTGGAGGTGATCAAAATAAAACTCGTTATCTGTTGGTCGCTAAAAACGTAGAAAAAGGGGAACTCCCTCTTTCTGCTAACCAAGAACAATTCAAAGAAGCTAATGGCTATTTCTGGCAGTTCAACAAGAACACAGCAGTAGGTCTATCCTATGGCTTTAAAGGAGCTGGTATCGGTATTTCTTACGAAAAAACAGCTCAAGGTGTAAAACATCTTACTGATTTTGACGTAGCCGAACGTGCCACCACTTTCGGTTTCTTCAGTGATTATTGGATAACTGTAGTAGGCGGACAAGAATACGAAGGCAAAAAGGACGGTGCAACCTTCAACTTCCGCAATGCCAACAATTATACCAAAGCTTTTACCAAAACTATCCATACAGCAAACCTCCTTCCTGAGATGAACACCTCCTCTTCTACTCAAGAAATCGTGTCGTTTGCTGGTATCTTAGACAATGGTAACGGTGAGTTCTTCAGCGGTATGATAGTTTCTGATTACAAAGATGTGCAAGTAGCTCAAGGTTCAAGCACTGGTAAAATCCACAATCCCGATGTAGTGTATGTAGGAGTACTCGATAAAGACTTGAACCTCAAACGTAGCTATAAAAGCGATAAGCTCAGCTATAGCGCAGGTCGTTTCAAATCTCAATATTTGTTAGAAATGGGTAAAGCCGATAATGGCGATGTATATGTGTTCTCAGGAGCGATTGCTAAGAATCCTCCTAAAGTAAAAGCTCCTCAAACCCCCGATGTTGCTTCAACAAAACCTGCAGGTGCTTTGCGTATCAAACAAGGTGCTACCGACTTTGATAGCTCTTATTTCTTTGATATCTCAACAGTATCCGGTAACGGAATCTTTCGTCGTGTATGGCATATCACCGGTAATAAGTTCTTGCTTGAGTTCTTTAATGATGCTTCAAAAGCTGCCCTCAATGGAGTAGATGTAAACCGCTTTGCTATTGTAGATATGGAAGCTAAATCTTTCAACTGGGTAACCGGACTGCCAGCTCTCTCTGATTTTGCCAATATGACGTCAAACCCCGTAGAGCTTGCTGTCTACAATGGTAAAGTCTATCTACCAGTAAATGTGACAAATGCTGATCCTGCCATTTACATAATCGACCCTGCTACTAATAAAGCTACTAAAGGTCTCACCGTAAAAGGTGCTTCTTTTATCAACGCCATCGGTCACTTTAAATAACAAAACAAAAAGGTGCTTAGAAGACAATCTCTCTAAGCACCTTTTCTATTTTTACTTTTCACATTTTACTTTCTTCAGCCATTTCTCGGTATTTCTCAAATACTTCTCACTCGGCACAAACTTATAATGTAACCTTTTAGAAAGCACCTCATACCGCTGTTGGATAACTGCTGGATTCTCCTCAATATCGTTGCGGTCGATGAACATCTCTGCAAAAAGCCTCCGCATCAAATCCATATTTCCTACCACTTGTATTGTGCCGTGATTCTCGTTGGGGTATTCAACAAAATAAGTCTCCAAATTCTTAAAATCTCCCTTTGTCGCCATTGCTTGCACCGCCTCTATCGCCTCCCGATGCCTACTGCGTCCATTGTTGCGCACCTTCTTCCCCGAATACGATAAATAAAAAATCCTATGTTTAAAATCCTTCCCTTTACTCGCCTCAAACAGCTGCACCCCATCATTATTACCCCACCATAAACTCGGGTCGTGTACAATATAAGCATTAAATAGCTCCGTATGTTTGTTAAGAGCTGAAACCACCGCCAATCCGCTCAATGAGTGACCTACTAAAATGCGAAAATCACTACATCTGTATTGCTTTTTAACCAAAGGAATAAGTTCATCAGCCACAAACTGCCAAAAACGATCACTATCGCTTCCAAAATCCCTTTCGCGCTGTGTGTTTTCAATTCCAATGACAATCATTTCTGGTACATTAGGGATTCCCTGAGCCAATTTCTCCATCAAAGTAGTAAAATAGTTGAAGTTTGTTTCTGCATCAAGCAGATACACCACAGGATAGTTTGTCTTTTTTAAAGTAGAGTCGTAATACGAATCAGGCAAATACACACTTATAGTACGCGTTTCACCTAACACTTTAGAAGAAACCGATAATTGTTCACCTATACAAATAGAAGTCTGCCCTTGAACAAAAGAGCAAGCTAATAGCCAAAACAAAAATACCCTTCTCATTACTTATTGATATTTAATAAATGTGATTTTAATAGATGCAAAAATACTAATAATTTCTCAAATTACCAATTTCTCAATGCCTTTATTCCCTACACTTTACCAAAGTTAATCTATCATCGCGCTATGCTTCACATCACCCTGTCATTCGTCATTTGTTCCCTTTTCCGTCATACTCCCCCTAGTGCCTATGGACTATTGCCTCCCACCTCCCCATTTTCTAATTTTCTAATTTGCTAATTCCCCAATTATCCCTTCTCCTTTTCCGTCATACTCCCCC
>NZ_KB291194.1:15736-25392 GCF_000318255.2 Capnocytophaga sp. oral taxon 380 str. F0488 | reverse complement strand
GCTCTCTATAAGCTACCCCCACCCTCCTAAAAGCCTTTTCTCGCCAAAACGTCCCTTAACCTTCTTTTGGAAAACTCCGTTTTCTTCCGAACTCCTCAACCCTCCCCATTTGCTAATTCTCTCATTTTCTAATTTGCTAATTTTCCAATTCTCTCATTTCCAAATTTTCTAATTTCCTAATTATTTCATATCTTTGCACTTTAATACAAAAAACTATACAATGAAAAACATTTTTAAAACAACTTTATTATTTGCTTCACTCGCTCTGATAAGCTGTGGAAATAAAGATGATGAACCTAAAAAGGATAAACCCAAAGAAGAAATACAAGTGCCAAAAATTTCTGAGGTGCGTTTTTCCTATGTCGATTTTGACCTTAGCAATAACTATAATGACTATAGTGAAGGTGAAGATTTTTTGAACGATACTCAGTTAGGTACATATTTCTTTACAGCGAAAGAAATTGTGGTGTCTTATCAGTATGATACCCAAGGAAGGCTTATAACACTAAAAACAAATGATATTACCGAAGGAACAGCTACTACTGTTACAGCAGCATATAGTGCAAACAAAATTACTTTATCTAATTTTGATGACGAACAAGGAGTAAAAGAACTATCACTAAACAATGACGGAAATATCACAGACTTCGATATTCGTTATAATGAAAAACAACAATTGCTTCAGTTAGGTAAAAATCAATACTCTTGGAAAGATGATAACTGTACCAAAATAAACCTTAAAATTTATGACGCTCTTACAGAATGTACCCTATCTTATACGCAAAATCTTAATAAAAACAATTTTTTCTTAGGTCTTTTGGAAATACACGATGTAACCGGATATAAAGATTATTTTCTTAAACAAATATTCATTCCAAGGGGGAAAGGCACTAAAAATCTCCTTCAACAAACTACTTATCAACAAAATGGGTTGCCTTCAGATTTTATAAATAAATATAGTTATGAGTTTAATGCTGATGGTACAGTCAAAACTATAAAAGAAGAAGCTATTACAAACGGACGTATTGAAGGTGAATCAAGAATATCTGGAGAATATACTACTCAGAAATGGAACTCTTTACAAGCGCTTATCAGTCGTATACAAAACGGGACAGAAAAGAGATATACCTTTCGAGAACTCCTAAAAAACAACGAAAAATATGTAGTGAGAATTAGTAGCCAAACAATCGTACAAAAAGATAAGAACAACAAACCTATTCATCTACCAGTAGACAAAGTGATTGATTATTATATTAATTATAAACAGCAAGGTGGTGAAAAGAAAATCTCAGAGATTAAAATAATACGAACCTATAACATACATCAAAACACTACTTATCAACTGAAATATTAATTGTTCATTGTTATGATTCGCATTACTAAAAAATTCGATTTTGAAGCAGGACACGCGCTCTACGGCTACGATGGCAAATGCAAAAACCTGCACGGACACAGCTATAAGCTCTACGTAACTGTCATAGGCGAACCTATTACCGACCCCCATAACGTGAAAAACGGTATGGTAATAGACTTCGGCGACCTCAAACGCATCGTGCAGGAGCAAATAATCGAAGCGTTCGACCACGCTATGGTCTTCAACGAACATTCACCTCACAAGGCATTAGCCGAAGAACTGCGCGCCAAAGGTCATCGCATCATCACCGTGCCCTATCAGCCCACCAGCGAGAACCTCGTAACCGACTTTGCTCGACGCATCGCCTACCAACTACCCGCCGGGGTCGAGCTCTTTTCAGTACGCCTATGCGAAACCGAAAGCTCCTATGCCGAATGGTTCGCCTCAGATAATTAAAAGAAAAGTAAGGCGTTATACATTTTGCCAAAGTTTCTGCCTGTGTGGCTCGCACCTTTGGATAATTTGATTATATCGACAATCAGTTGCTTTTACGTTCTGTTGTAGGGGCTAACGGCAATTAACCCTTTAAAAAAATCATAACACAAATATGTAAACTATGGCACTTGTACTAATAATTATATTAAGCATTATCTTTTGGTTTTACAAAACAAACGTCAAGAAACGTTTGCGCAATTCGTTTACTCAAAAGACCTTAAACAGGAATACACCAAATTATATTCGTAAACACTGGCGAGAAAAGCGTATTGATGCTGAACATTGCGATGTGATGAATGAAAACACAACCTTCGATTTGCAAGCCGTAGAAGACAATCGTATGAAAAGTGATTTCGAGGAAACAATGCTTCTCACTGAGACAATGTTATTCAGTAAATTACAGTTAGGAGAAGAAAAATTGAAACTCAGTTATATAAGGTGTTACGACAAAACTACTACTCCTGTAAAAGTATATCAAACTACTGTTGCCGATATAGACGCCAGTGTAGCGCAAGTAAAGCTTAATGTACAAGGCTATATCAATGTGTATTACAACCCTCAAGACCCTAAAGAAGTGTATATCGATACCGAGTTCTTACAAAAAGACCTCACTGAACTGATGAATGTTTGATAATGAAAACAGATTTTACATTACCCTTATTACCACCTCCACCAGAAATTGAGACCCGTGAGATACTCAAACAGCTCACACTATCACATAGGCATTTAGCTGAACTGAAAGGAGTAGTAAAAACGATACCCAATGAGCAAATTCTCATCAATACTCTTTCCTTACAAGAGAAAAAGTATAACGTGGAAAAAAAACGCCATTTCTTGCCACGTATGGTATAACGTGGAAAAAAAACGCTGTTTTTTTCCATATCAAATTGCTCATTGAAACGAAAAGACATTTTTGTATCAATGATAACTTAAAAAATAATGTTATCCATAGAATTAGCTGAAAATAAAAAGATATACTTCGCTTCCGATAATCACCTCGGAGCTCCCACTGCTGCCGAAAGCAAACCTCGAGAAGCAAAGTTTGTGCAATGGCTTGATACTATCAAAGCCGATGCAGGGGCAATATTCCTTTTAGGCGACCTTTTCGACTTTTGGTTTGAGTACAAAATGGTCGTCCCCAAAGGCTTTGTGCGCACTCTTGGCAAGCTCGCTGAACTGCGAGATAGTGGTATCCCTATCTACTTTTTCGTAGGCAACCACGATTTGTGGATGGACGATTATTTCCAAACCGAATTGAACATTCCCGTATACCGTCGCCCGCTAGAAGTGGAATGTAATGGTAAACGCTTCTTGATAGGACACGGCGATGGTTTAGGTCCCGGTGATAAAGGCTACAAGCGGATGAAGAAAGTCTTTACCAATCCGTTTTGTAAGTGGCTCTTCCGTTGGTTACACCCCGATATAGGTATGCGATTGGCGCAATACCTCTCAGTGAAAAACAAGCTCATCTCAGGTGATGAAGATGTGCGTTTCTTGGGTGAAGATAACGAATGGTTGGTACAGTATTGCAAACGCAAACTCGAGACCCAGCATTACGACTATTTCCTTTTTGGTCACCGCCACCTCCCAATGACTATCAAAGTAGGGGAGGGTAGCACTTATATCAACACCGGCGACTGGATACACTACTTTACCTATGCCGTTTTCGATGGAGAGGAATTAAAACTTATATCCTACACCTAATTGTAAGACGCGGTTTTTAAACTTAACTTGCGTAACGCTATCAGCATCGCTAAGGTTTGAAAGCCCTATAATATAGTTTATATCAAAGAAGATACCAGAAGGCACATTATATTCCATTCCAAAGCCCATTCCAAAGTCAAAACTGTTATCTAAATCCTCTGACATTGCCATAGAGAGATTGTTTTGTGAAATTTTGCTTGCGATACTTGCAACATAACCAAAATTTAAACCTACTTTAGGGCGAAAATATGAGATATCATATTTTAACCATAAAGGAATATTTATTTGGTGAAGAATAAAAGAAGCATCTTTAACGTCTCCAGATATGCTATAAGGCAATTGTATTCCGTTAATAGTCGGAGGTGTCCCGATAAAAGTCATAGTTATTTTCTTCCACTTGGCACCTTGTTTAGAGTAAGCAATTCCTCCCTCTAAAAAGAGTTTATCACTTACTTTATATTCTGCCAAAACGCCTATATGAAACCCTGCTTTGCTACCCATTCCTAGATCAGCATTATAGCGAGAAAAAGTATTTTGATCATTCTTTACAGCGCCATACACTTCTGAAAAAGAAAGAGTCGATACATTTAAGCCACCTCTAAAACCAAAAAAGAGGCGTTTAGAGAGAGGATTTTTTTCTTGTACTACAATAGGTTCTTGTGTGCTGCTGGCGGTCACCTCTTCTGTTGTTTCTGTTACTACTTCTTGTGCGTAAGTAGTAGATATCACTGCTAAAGTGATAGTAAAAATTATTATTATTTTTTTCATTTTTGTTGGTGTTTTTATAATTTTAATGCATAATTACAAAGAATAATGTTACTGAGCAAATTTCAGTGATGTTTTTTTTCTTTTGGGAATATAATTTATTGTTTTTTAATGTAATATAAAATTAAACATCAGAGAGATATTCTAATATTTAGAAGAAGGGAGAAATTGAAAAAGTTAGAACTTTAAATGTCCTATGAGAAGAGAAAAATAAAAAATCGTCATTTGTAACTCGTCATTCGCAATTATTTTGTACTTTTGCATTTATGGACGGAAATACAAGTACTCTTTCAGAGGTCATTCAGCAAATTGTCAAACAAAATCATTTAACGTACGGACTACAGAAAGCCTCGTTACCAGAACTGTGGAATGAACTGATGGGCAAAGCAATCGCTAAGTATACCTCCTCAGTAGAGCTAAAAGGCAGTACGTTATACGTCCGCCTTACCTCGCCTGCACTCAGTAACGAACTCAGTTATGGCAAGAGCAAGATTATTGATAACCTCAACGAACGTTTAGGGGAACCACTCATTCAAAAACTGATATTTTTAAACTGATGATACGACCTGCAACCCCCACCGATGCCTCTGCCGTTGCCCCTCTGATGTTTCAGGCAATGGAAGAAATCGTCTATAAGATGATTGGCAAAGAACATAGAGAAGATGCTATTGCACTACTCCAAAATCTCTTTGAGCAGGAAGGCAATCAGTATTCCTACCAGAATGCTTGGGTATACGAAGAAAACAACACCGTAATAGGGTCGCTTATTGCCTATGATGGAGCGCAGTTGCACACCTTGCGTGCCCCTGTACTGGCGCTCATTCGCAATAGCTATGGTATTGATATTGTTTTAGAAGATGAGACCGCCAAAGGCGAACTTTACATAGATACCCTCAGCGTATTGCCCTCTGCTCAAGGCAAGGGCATAGGCTCACAATTGGTAGCCCACCTCAAAAGGGTTACTACTCAGCCCATAGGCTTACTCGTGGATGTACAAAATCCCGTTGCCGAACGACTTTACACCCGTTTAGGATTTACGTACGTAAATCACCAAGCCCTCGCTGGCGGAATGTATAAACATCTTGTGTACAATGAATAATTGAAATGAAAACCCTCATCAAAAACGCAATTATCGTAAACGAAAATACCCTCTTTCAAGGCGACCTCCTGATTGAGGGAGAGCGCATTGCCCAAATAGGTACTCACATCACTCCTAAAGGGAATTATAAGGTGGTGGAAGCCGAAGGTAAATATCTCCTCCCTGGGGTGATTGACGATCAAGTGCATTTCCGAGAACCTGGGCTTACTCATAAAGCTACCATCGCTACCGAAAGCCGTGCTGCGATAGCAGGGGGCGTAACTACCTTTTTTGAGCAACCTAACACCGTACCTCAAACCGTAACGATTCCGCTTTTGGAAGAGAAATTTGCAATTGCCAAACAATCATCATTTGCTAACTATTCTTTCTTCTTGGGAGGAACAAACGACAACCTCGAAGAACTGAAACGCTTAGATAAAAATGCTTGTGCAGGGGTGAAACTTTTCTTAGGCTCTTCTACGGGGAATATGCTTGTAGACAACGAGAAAACCATAGAAGCTATTTTCAATAATGTCGATTTAGTAATTGCTGCCCATTGCGAAGATGAAGCAACTATCCGAAAGAACTTAGCCCACTATCAAGAATTGTACGGCGAGGATATTCCTATTGCGATGCACCCTCATATTCGCAGTGCTGAGGCTTGCTATCTGTCCTCTTCACGTGCCATTGCTTTGGCTGAAAAAACGGGTGCACGTCTCCACGTGTTCCACCTTTCGACTGCTAAGGAAACCGACCTCTTCCGTAATGATATTCCACTAAAGGACAAGAAAATCACCGCTGAGGTGTGTGTACATCACTTGTGGTTTACTGATGAAGACTATGCTACTCGTGGAGCTTTCATCAAATGGAATCCTGCTGTAAAAACTGCCGATGACCGTACTGCACTGTGGCAAGCCCTTTTAGACGACCGCCTCGATGTGATTGCTACCGATCACGCTCCTCATACCCTCGAAGAAAAACAGCGCAAGGGCTATGTAAATATTCCCTCAGGTGCGCCTTTGGTACAACACTCGCTCGTGGCAATGCTCGAAAAAGCTTATAAAGGTACTATTTCTATCAAAAAGATAGTAGAGAAAATGTGTCATAATCCCGCAATCCTTTTTCAGGTAAAAGAACGCGGTTTCTTACGCGAAGGGTATTACGCCGACCTTGTTTTGGTGGATATGGATACACAATGGACGGTACAAAAAAACAACCTGCTCTACAAGTGTGGATGGAGTCCGCTCGAAGGGCAACAATTTCGCTCGGCTGTAGTGAGTACCTTCGTAAATGGCAAAGAGGTGTACCACAATGGCAAGGTAATTGCAGAGCCTCAGGGGCAACGCATCACTTTTAACAGATAAGACTATGAGAAAAATCATTTATATATTCGCTTTGCTATTCATTGTAGTAGCCTGCAAAAAGAACATCGTACCCAAACCCGATAAGTTTTTGGACGAAAAGCAAATGGAAAGTCTGCTCTACGATTTGGCTGTTTTAGAATCTATGAAGGTTTCACAAGCCCAAATGCTAGATTCTTTACAATTCAATTCGCAACAGTTCATCTACAAGAAATATCAGCTCGATAGCCTTTCGCTCGCACAAAATATGGTCTATTACGCCTCCCTGCCTAAAGACTATGACCGTATAGTGAAAAAGGTGGAAGAAAAACTCAAAAAACAACGTGACAGCATCGGAAAGCTACCCTTAGAATCTCTAAAAGAGAACCCAGCAACAGTCGAACCATAATAAAATACAGTATTTGGAAGCCTTAGAACTACATCAGTCTTATCTTTCGTGGATATTTCCTGCCTTCCTACTCATCTTTGGGTTGGTGGCTTTCCTGCGTATATTCTACCCTAAACACTTTGCCGATTATCAAAACTTACTGTTTAACAATAAATATATTGTAATTTACGGCAAAAAGGAACGCCGATTGCACCTCTTTATGACAGTGCTTTTTCTCTTGCAATGTGTGTGTTTAGCTCTTCTTTTCTATGTTATGCTAAAGAATTTTGGCATCACAGAACTTTACAACTCTCAGTTTATGTTTCTGGAATTGGTGCTTATAGTCTTCTCACTGTTAATCACAAAACTTCTCTTACAACAATGGATTAGTAGCTTGTTCGACCTTTATGATTTCGCAAGAGATTACATCTTCACTAGGGTTTCTTATTCATCTTATGCCGCAATTGTAATGGTTATACTCCTCTTTTTGGGAGTTTATATCCCTTTTACCAATAAAAAACAGCTATTTTTATTACTTTTTGTGTTAGTATCCATATTGTTAGCAATCAATGTATTAGGGTGGATTAAAATCATAAAAAACAATCAAAAAGAAATAAAACCCTATTTATTCTATTTTATTTTGTATCTTTGCACCCTCGAAATCGCACCCTATATCTTTCTCATCTATGGAACAGAATACTTAATTGAAGTACAGAAAATGGCTCAATTTGTTTCATAATAGGGCGTTAGGAGGTGTAAAGAAATAACATTTATGAAGGTAAAATCGATATTAGTTTCGCAACCAGAACCGAAAGCCGAAAGCTCACCTTATGCACAAATTATTGAAAACCACAAAGTAAAAGTGGATTTTGTGCCCTTTATTAAGGTCGAAGGAATGACCGCTAAGGACGTCAGAATGCAGAAGATTGACCTTACTAATTTTACAGCCGTTATCCTCACCAGTCGTAAATCGGTAGACCACTATTTTCGTATTGCTGAAGAAATGCGCTTTAAGGTGCCTACAACTATGAAGTATTTCTGTCAGTCCGAAGCCATCGCTTACTATTTGCAGAAGTATATCACCTATCGCAAACGCAAAATATACGTAGGTAAAAAAGAGTTTGCTGACCTTTTGCCTATCCTCAAAAAATACAAAGAAGAGAAATTTCTCTTCCCTGGCTCCGATGCCCCTAAACCAGAGGCTACCGCAGCTTTAAACGACATCAAGATAAAATGGGAACGCGTAGTGTTCTATCGCACTGTATATTGCGATATTTCAGCCATTAAAGAAAATAAGTACGACATTCTTACTTTCTTTTCGCCCGCAGGAATAGAGGCGCTGTTTAAAAGTTTCCCCGATTTCTCACAGAAGAAAACCAAAATAGCCGTCTATGGCGATGCGACCCTAAAAGCCGCCGAAGAAGCCGGTCTTATCATTGATATTAAAGCTCCCTCACCTGAGAGTCCCTCAATGACCGTAGCACTCGACCATTATTTAGGCAAACAAAATAGCAAAAAATAGAATCTAAAACCCATTTTCTATAAGCATCAAAGGTAAGGAAGAACTATTCTCCCTTACCTTTGATGCTTTTTTACTTCCTTTTATACGGAAAATCTCTAACTGTCAAAAAAGACTACCCGCTTCTCCTACTTCTTGCTAAAAGCAAGCATAAAGCTATAATTTCCAGTATAAAACCTGATACCATTAATAAAGAACCACTAATAGGTACTTCCCAATGCAATATCTTAGCAAGAGCTCCTAAAACAATAAGCACAACACCTGCTATAAATAAAATAACACTTGTCTTCATATCTCTATTTAAATTTGTTTACACTTATAATATTATATATAATCACAAAATAGGTTGAAACAATACCATATATTAGCTGATTTCTTTCTTCCTTTGTGCCTCTCATTTTGATAATGTCTCAAACTTTGCCCAAATTTTAATCTTCAAGCGAAGTCTTAAAAAGCCATTTCGTAATTCGTAGCCTTGATTTCCGATGCTTAGCCTCTCATCTACCCAGCTATCGCCGGCTACTTTATGTCTAACCGACGTCAATATAACTTTTATCATCAATCCTTTTTGAGAGCGTAGCGGAAGAGGACTCTCAAGAATGTTCAGAATCTTTTTTTTGAAACCAAAAGTAGACAAACATCCCCACAAAAGAGAAGATCAGCACAGAAAATGTTTTCGACATTGCCTCATAGCTAAAATAAGGAACTTTTATAGCATAAAAGAAATTTACATAGAAAAACAATGCAATGTAAACTAAGATAAAGATTATAATATTTCTTGTTTTCATATCTCAATCCTCTAAAAAATACAAAGTATAACATTAATAAAGTACAAAGATATAAAAAAAATAAACACCTGTCAATATTGATTTTTAAAAAAGTTTTTCGTACTTTTGTATTTTTCCACCTTAACCTTTGCCTCTCTATCTCTCTTTTCTCAAATAGAGGGCAGGTGAGAGCGTTATCACTTTCTCTTTCCTTCGCCTCGAAACCCCGATTTTAACATTTTTAGC
>NZ_KB291194.1:0-15716 GCF_000318255.2 Capnocytophaga sp. oral taxon 380 str. F0488 | reverse complement strand
CTATAAGCTCTCTATAAGCTAACCCCACCCTTCTAAAAGCCTTTTTTCACCAAAACTTCCTTCAACCTCCTTTTGGAAATCTCCGTTTTCTTCCGAACTTCTCAACCCTCCCCATTTGCTAATTCTCTCATTTTCTAATTTTCTAATTTGCTAATTTCCCCTTCCGTACTACAGTTGCTTATCTCATTTTTTAATCGTAACTTTGCATCGTTGAAACAAATCACATTCCATTTTACTAAAAACATTCTTTACTTATGAAAAAAGCAGTATTTATGATGCTATGGGCTCTGTTAATAGCGATGCTATCGTGTCGTAAAGATACAGACCCTGATGAGCAAGAGATAACAGGCGCTGTTCGCACCGAACACCCACGCCTTTTTATTACTAAAGAAGATATTCCGAATATCAAAAACGTTGCCCAAAACTCGGCTCTGGATACGTATACCGAAACTAAAAGAGATGTGGATAAGCTCTTAAATGAACCTATCTCTTTTGAAAATCCTACCGCGGTGAATGGTACTGACAACGGTTTGAAAATCTCCAAAGTATCGCAAGTCGCCATATTATATTTGATAACGGGTGAAGCAAAATATCTCGACTATACCAAAAAATTCTTACAAAAAATCACTGAATATTACCGCCTTCGGGTAAGTCACAACTTGAATGCTGATTGGTATGTGTTCCCTCAAATCAATGCATTATGCGCTTATGATTGGATTTACAACTACTTAACCCCCAAAGAACGCGAGCAAATAGGCAAACCTCTTTATCAGGTAATGATGGATATTGCTTGGCACGGAAAGGGATTACGCCCAGAGCGCAATCGGGAGAATACAGGGGGATACAATACAGGGTTTTATGGCACAGACGCCCTACCGTGGTATATAGGTATCACTTTTCACAACGACGGTATTGATAACGCACGCTGTGAAGATATGTTTCAAAAAGGATTTGCCCTAAATATGAAAATGGCAGAATATCGTCGTGATATTATCGGTATGAGCGGAGGGGCTGTCACAGGGTGTGTAGGCTATTCGTTAGGTGCTTATCCTATCGCCGATTTCAATTTCATTCGCAGTCATCGCGCAGCCACAGGCGTAGACCTCTCTCAAAGGCTCAACTACGTATTCAAATATTTGGACTATATCGATTGGAATCGCTTACCAAACAATCGCGAGTTTGGCTTTGGCGACAGTTATCACTACGATTGCTTGCTCCCCGAAAGAGACATCAATTATCACCTGAGAGAGATAGCCTCTCTTTATGGAAGTTCTACCAATATACAACGCCTGTTAGGCTTATTTAATAAGAAACACTATACAGAACGACTACCCTTTATGCCGTTCTTACAAAAATATCCTCAAGGAACTCAGGGAGCGACACCTTCGGGTAAAGGTGCCGTGTATTTCGAAGGGACAGGAGAAGTCATTATGCGTTCAGGAACGGGCGAAAACGACACTTATGCTCTTTTTGTGAGCGGAGGCAAAACCTCTTACCATAAGCACTTCGATAACAATCATTTCACTATCTACAAAAAAGGTTACCGTGCGTTAGATACAGGTACCCGCCCCGAACCTGGCTGGCATTTGTCACATTACTACGCCCGTACGGTAGCCCATAACTGCGTAACCATCAGAATGCCCAATGAAAAAATGCCCGAATACTGGGGCGGAGGGGCTTCTACCGAAAACAAGTTCGAACCTATCCCCAACGATGGCGGACAAAACAACATATTAGGCTCTGTATTGAAAGAGAAGCGTATCACTGACGATTATGTATATCTCGTCTCCGACGCTACCAAAAGCTACAACAGCCAAAAAGCCTCGTTAGTTGTGCGTGAATTTATATATTTCTACCCCGACCTTTTTGTGGTGTTCGATAGGGTAACAGCTACCGACAAGAATTATCCCAAAACGTGGCTGATACACACCATCAACGAACCTGTGATGAAAGGTAGCAGAGAGTTCTCGGAAACCTCCGACGGAGGCAAGATGATTTGCCGTACTTTATTCCCTGCCAATGCTACACTTACCAAAATAGGAGGAAGTGGGAAGGATTTCTGGTCTGACGGACGCAACTGGCCTCTACCCAAACTCACTCCACAAGATTACGGGTATAATATGAATCTCCCTCCCGCCAATCACCCACAATTGGGACATTGGCGTATAGAAGTGAGCCCACAAACGGCTTCTAAAGAAGACTTGTTTATGCATATTATCCAAGTAGGCGATACAGGTCTTTCTGATGTGCCCAAAACTGAAACCTTTGAAAATACAGCTCAAATAGGGGTAAGATTCAACTACCAAGGAAAACGATATATTTTAACCTTTGATAAAACAAAGTCATACGGCTGTCAAATAGAGAAGAAATAAATTAAGAGGCTTTATTTTTTAATCTATCTTAAAAACTTTGCAAACAAACGAGTCGTTCATCTGGAAAAATCGCCGTAATTTTGCCCCATAGAAATAAAAAGTTTTCTTTTATGAAAAAATATACTTTACTAAGCCTTTTCGTCATAGGGATAACAGCTTCATTACGAGCGCAATCGCTCTCATTCGACGAAGCGCTTAGCCAAATGCGTTCAGGTAACCAAAAACTTAAAGGCATCGAAAAACAAACCGAAGCAGCCGATTATAATCGCAAGTCATTCCGTGGGCTCTATCTGCCCCAACTGAGCCTTAACGCGAGCTATATGCACCTCTCCGACCCGCTTTCGTTGGACTTCAACGAGTATAAGGCGCCCTTGCAAACTGGCTTACAGGGATTCGCAACCCAGGTGCCAGCCCCTATGCGTCCGCTACTTACCCCCCTACTTGGCAGAATACAACCGCTTTTTGCCCAAGATTGGCGCTATGAGTTCCAGAAACAAGACATTTGGAAAGTAAGCGCCGATGCCAAATGGGTGCTTTTTGCTGGTGGAAAGGTGCGTGTAGGCAATCGTGTGAGTGCGCTCAACACCGAAATAGCCACCGTAGAGAGTAAAAAAACCGAAAATGCCCTCATCAGTGAGTTGGCGGAACGTTATTTTCAAGTGCAGTTAGCCCAAAAAGCGTTGGAAGTGAGAAAACAGTCGTTTGAAACAGCGCAACATCACTATGAAAATGCCCAAAAGCTCGAAAAAAACGGAATGATAGCTTCCGTAGAAACAATGCAAGCTAAAAAAGCCGTTACCGATGCCGAGCGTGAGGTGATGGCTGCTGAAAAGGACATACAATTAGCGCAAACAGCACTCTATGGCGTAATGGGCACTACCGAGCAACCGCTCACAGCCCTCACCTCCGAACTCTTTGAAGTAGCCCCTCTCCAATCGCTTGAATACTACCAACAGCAAGCCAAAGAGCACTACCCTATGATTGTGCAAGCCAAGCTGAAAGCTCAAATGGCTACCCAAAGCGTAAAAGCGCAACAAGCCGCTTATTTGCCCGATGTAGCCGTAGTAGGCAAGAAATACTTGTGGAGCGAAAATCTACCTTTAACCGAACCCGATAACTGGGTAGTAGGTGTAGGGTTACAGTGGAATCTCTTCAACGGTTTACAGGACAAGAACAAGATAGCCCAAGCCAAAGCGATGCGTGAGAGTGTGGAGCTCATCACTGCACAAGCCGAAAAAGACGTACAAACCTTAGTGAAAAAACAGTACACCGAGATTGAAAAGCAACGCGAACAATACCTCAGCTTAGAAGAGAGTTTGCGTTTTGCCGAAGAGCTCGTACGTGCGCGCGACAAGGCTTTTGCCGAAGGTCTCTCCACCTCCACCGATGTAGCCGATGCCAACCTTTATTTGGCTTCTATCAAAATCAAACGCTACCAAGCCCTTTTTGAAATGGACAAAACCCTCGCCCAGCTCCTCGAAACCTGTGGAATGAGCGATAAATTCAGCGAACAAGTAAGGTAGAGCGACACAAATGCTCTTACCTCTTATATCGCTATACTTTGCCAAAGTTTTAGACTTTGGCAAAGTTGACTACCCTGATAATCATACGCTGGCGCGAGCTTGTAGCTCGTGCCTCTCATAAACTCTTAACTAAATAAACAATGAAAAAGAAAAACATCACCGGTCTTATTGTAACAATCACTGTATTTGCAGTAGTTCTTATTCTTTCTATCTACTTTTTTAGTAACCGCGAACCTGTATATTTGCAAGGACAAGTAGAAGCCAAACAAATCAACGTTGCCCCAAAAGTACCTGGTAGGGTGAAAGCTATCTACAAGCAGGAAGGCGACCAAGTACACAAAGGCGACCTCCTTTTGGAACTCGAAAGCACCGAACTCGATGCCAAACTCTCTCAAGCCGAAGCAGCACGTTTGGCAGCACAAGCTCAATCCGATAAAGCACAACGCGGTGCTCGTAGCGAACAGATTCAAGGGGCTTACAATGTATGGCAACAAGCCGAAGCGGCTGCCCAGCTCGCTGAAAAAACCTATCAGCGTGTGAGCAACCTTTATAACGAAAAGGTATTGCCTGCCCAAAAGAAAGACGAGGCTTATACCCAAATGGTTGCCCTTCAAAAACAAGCCGAAGCAGCCAAATCACAATACGAAATGGCGAAAAACGGAGCTCGTGTAGAGGATAAAACCGCTGCCCGAGCCCTTGTAGCCCAAGCGCAAGGGGTCATTACTGAGGTAAATGCCTATAAAGATGGTGCTAAAGTGTTTGCCCCTGCCGATGCCGAGATACAAACCATTATCCCCAACGAAGGCGAAATCGTGAATGCGGGTTACCCTGTGATGAACCTCATCGATACCCAAGACGAGTGGGTGGTGTTCAACATACGCGAAGATAAAATGGCAGACTTCAAGATAGGCACTAAATTCAAAGGCATCGTACCCGCCCTTGGCAATCAGGAGATAGAGTTGGAAGTAAAACACATCGCCGTACAAGCCGATTTCGCCACTTGGACAGCTACCAAGAGCAAAGGCGACTTCGACAAGAAAACTTTCGCTATCAAAGCCTACCCTACCCAAAAAGTAAAGGATTTAAGACCCGGAATGTCAGTATTAGTAAGTGAAAAATGAGAATAACTGAAGGATTATCAACTAAAGATAAGCAAGCTATTATACGCTGGACAAATAGCAAAGATGCTTATTTCTTGCAACAATGGGCGGGAGATGCTTTGCCTTATCCTCTTACCATAGAAGCACTCAATGCTTTGCCTCACTGTTTTCGTATTGAGGTAGAGGGTAGTTTTATAGGGATGATTCAGCAAATAAGAGTAGAAGGGAGCAACGTACATATTGGTAGATTTCTTATCAATCCTTCGCTTACAGGAAAAGGATTAGGCACTTCAGCAATGCAGTTATTTATCGCAATGCTTTTTGAGGATAAAAGAGTTCATTCTATTAGCCTAAATGTATTTGATGACAACTCCATAGCTAAAGGTCTTTATACAAAACTTGGTTTTAAAGTAGTAGTCACTGTTGAAGGAGAAAGGAAGAAATACAAAATGGTGAAGAGTAATTTGGCAATTAGCTAATTTGCCAATCGGCTCATTAATAGATTTATCCTCTACTGGTGCGATTCTCCTAGTTCGTGTTTAATACTAAGCAAACATCAATAGAAGAAATCTGTTTAAGCTTTCAGCGAAAGATAACCAGAATAAAACAATAATTCACATATGAAAACAGTAATTTTATTAGCAATACTATTTTTATATAGCAGTTGCGGTTATGAAGTACCAGGGAAAGACAAGCACCCTGAGATTCCTGAATTTAACGGCTTTGACAAAAATCTTTTTATAGTAGATACACTACTTACTGAAGAAGATGTTATGAGCTCTGATAGGATTATCTACGACCCAACTGACGATTTTATATATTTAAACAAAGAATACGATTGGTTTTTACTTGATAAAAACTTTAAAATCAAACAAAAGATAAATGCTAAAGGTGTTTTTCAGGGAAATAAAACATTTTATGACAAGGTCATAGGCGAAAAATATAAGGATATTATCTATAAATACACTTATCCTTGGACAAAAGCTGAAAAAGTAAAGGAATTACAGTATTTAGGCCACGATAGTATTATTAAAAACTACTCTATTCCAAAAGATAAGAATGGAAAATATGATTTAGAAGCTATTAGAAAGATAGGCAGACAATATATTGATGAGCAATTAGGTGTAATACAAAAAATAATTCCTGTAGGTTTCACGTCTATTGTGTGCATAGGAAGCAAAGGCGAATATTTTACGGAAGATTATAAATACAATACTTTTTATGAAATAGAATATACCCAAACACCAAGCTATAATTTAGTAGATAATAAAATCACCAATAATTTGTACTCATTTGATCAGGTAGTTTTGGGGAATCAGGGCGGAGGAAATCATTTTGCATTTTGGTTTTATCCTTACGGCTATAAATACTATACTTTTAAGATAGGCAATGACTCTATCCAATTTAAATGGAACACCAAAAGCTCACGGAAAATAATACAAATAAAAGACCTTTGGGGCGATAGGGTCTTGATTTATAAAGACAGTGATAGTGGCGGAGAATTATATAACATTCGGAAGAAATGAACATAGAAACCTTTAGAGATTTTTGCTTAACTTTACCTCACACTACTGAGGATATGCCTTTTGGCGAGGATTTCTTGGTCTTCCGCATAGCAAATCGTATCTTTGCACTGATGAACCTAAACCGCGTGCCTATGAGTGTGAGTCTCAAGTGCGAACCTGAGCGTGCGGTAGAGCTCCGCGAGGAGTACCCCGATAAGATTGTAGCAGGCTATCACCTGAATAAAAAACATTGGAATACCGTGCTTTTAGAGAGTCTTCCCGAAGTCCTTATCAAAGAAATGGTACAGCACTCTTATGAACAAGTACTCGCCAAAATACCGAAGAAGGAAAAAGAAGCGTTAGGGGTGTAAACTCCGTAATCTTTCTTAGGATTGGGAATATCCGTGATAATTTAGAAAAACAACAAAAATTAATTAGAAATGAAAAAGAAAAAACTTTGGATACTTTTTATCATTACTACTTCAGTATATGCCTATTTGATGTTAGTAACCATACCAGCTCTTAAAGCAATGGCTGGAGGAATGGATATTTTAGATGTGCCTCCGTTTTATGATGCTACTTACATTCAAGAGCTATTTAGGCGTTTAGGTGAAGAAGGTCGCCATTTCTATTTATACCGACAAATTCCTGTGGATATGATATATCCCGGTCTGTTTGCTATTACCTACTATCAACTGATACGTTTCTTTTTAGAAAAACTCAACCAAAGAAAGCTCCTTTTCTTATCATATTTCCCAATAATAGGAGGTATTTCTGATTATTCAGAAAATTTTAGTACCATTACAATGCTCACACACTATCCTGAAAACTTATGGATAGAGACCTTAGTGCCCTATTTTTCTCTTATGAAATGTATCTTTGTGGTACTTTCTTTGGTATTATTTTTTGTATTAGGAATTACAACATTCATAAAAACAAGAAGACAATAACAAAATCACCCTCAGAATAGCCTCAATTTTGTTCATTATATCTGAATAAACCTAAAAGCCTATGTGGAATGCTTTTGTGAATTACAATATACTTGCCCCTCTATTAATAGCTGTTTTGGCTTGGGCGTTTATACTCATTTGGTTTTCCAAGAAAAACAAACAAGAAAGGAAGAAAAGACAACAACTTTTAGCCCAGATAAAAGAACAACTCCCTATTCCTACATTCAAAGAGTTGTTACAAGCTTTAGAAGCCTTGAACTATAACCCTGCTCAGTGCTATTTTAAAACAAATACTTTTGAGCAAGGAAATGTAGCTGTGGATAACACTTGTCTTCTGCAACGAGAAAACCAATGGGCGGTATGCCTTGCCGATACTCGTTGCTTCTGTGATGAACAGTCTTTTGATAGCGAACAAGAAGCCTGCGAAAACTTTGTATATAAATACTTTCTCCTTAGTAAAGAAGAAATTAATTGGTTAAAGCAATGAACATATCTAATTATACCACCAAGTTTGGTACTCTTACTTTCTCACAAAAAGTGGAAGATGCGTATTTTTGGGAGGCTTCATTCCAGTGGAAGAGTGATTTCTACAAAGAAACTTTACAGCTGCCTTTTTCTGTGTTTAGCAAAAGTAAAACCATCGCACCTGATACTATTGCTTTTATTGAAAAAATCCTTGTCAGCGCAGATAAGTTGGTTGCCAAAGCTCTTTTTTATTTTCAAGAACAACTGCTGATATGCTCAGATAGCTTTCATCTTTCGGAAGAAGAAAAACGATTTCTAAGTGTTCCCTTGCAGGAAGTTCCTTTTGAAAGTCCGCAGTTCCTATTTTATGACAACAAAGAATGGATATTGCATTTTGCTGAAGGTAGTTTCAGCTTTTGCGAGCCTTATGGAGTTTCTTTTCACTTTGAAGAAGAAAAACCTATCCTAATAGAAAACTTAGAAGACGCTGAAGAAATCTAACTAATTAGCTAATTGACAAATTAATTATGTATTTATTTAAAAAAGAATGCAAGAACCTTTTCCTATCACCCAAACGACTGTTTTACGTTTTGGTGTTCCCTTTTGTAATCTTTGGGTTCTTTGCGGCGGTATTTTACAAAGGAGTACCACGCGACCTCCCTATGGCGTATATCAATTACGACCAAAGTCAGCTGTCCGAAAACCTTTTGCGTATGCTTGATGCTACCCCAAACATCGACCTGAAAATCAAACTCACCGATGAACAAGAAGCCCAACGCCTTATCCAGCAACAGCAGATAATGGGCTTTATCGTTATTCCTGCCGACTTTCAGCAGAAACTCTTCAAAGGTGAAAACCAATCGGTGATTTGCTATACTAATAGTCAGTTTATGCTGGGGGCAAGTCTTATCCAAAAGGATTTCCAAACTACCGTAGGGATGTTCTCAGCAGGCTTGGTGATGAAGAAGAAAATGCAAAAAGGGCAACAAACCGAGAAGGTACGTGCCGAAGCTCAACCCGTAAAGGTAAACGACCACGGTCTATACAATCCTTATTCTAATTATGCCTATTACCTGCTCACAGCACTTTTGCCTATGATGCTCCAAATGATTGTGATGATGGTAACGGTGTATGTATTAGGAGCAGAATTCCGTTACCGCCAAGGGAAACAGTGGCTCAAAAAGGCAGGCGGCAGTCCGCTAAAAGCCCTTGTGGGGAAACTCTTGCCTTATACCTTAGTGCTCCTTTTTGTAGCGTGGTGGATGAATTACCTCCTCTTTGAGCTCATTGGTACTCCCCTGCATATCCCAATGCTGAATGTGGTGCTTATTACTTTTGCCTTAGTGGTAATCTATCAGATTATAGGTATTGCACTCGTTTCTATATTGCCTAATTTTAGGTCGGCACTTACCATAGGCAGTGGTTTTACAGCGATAGCCTTCTCATTTGCAGCTTATACTTTTCCTATGGAAGGGCTACCTAAGAGTTTGCAGTATTTAGCACAAATCTTCCCTTATGCTCATTTTATGAAATACTATGTAAATCGCGCCATTAAGGGCATTCCTGTAGAGATGACGTGGCAACCACTTTTGGCATTGTTGCTCTTTGGACTGTTGCTTATAGTGGCTTATCCTATGTTTGTGAAAAAGATAAAATCAGGAGGTTATGAAACAGTTTAGAAGTTACATATATCAAAGTTCAGCCGACTTCACTCGTGCGATGCTTTGGGAAGCCAAATATATATTCCGCGACAAAGCGGTATTCTTTTCGTTTGTAATTGTAGCGATTGTGGTGTCGTTTATCTATACTTATCTCTATTCCGAAGAGACTTTGCAAGAGCTTCCTATTGGAGTAGTAGATGAGGATAATACTGCGCAAAGCCGTCAGTTGTTGCGTATGATTGATGCTACGAGTCAGACCGCTATTTACAGCAGTTACCTCAACCTCACTGAAGCTGAAAAAGCCTTTCAGCAGGAGAAAATACGCGGGATAGTAGCCATTCCCGACGGTTTTGCACGTGACCTACAACGCGGGGAACAACCCACTATATCGGTCTATGCCGATGCTTCCTATATGCTTTATTACAAGCAAATACTTACCGCCGCTAAAGTGTCGGCTACTTACCTGAATGCAGGAGTTGAGGTGAAACGCACTTCGGCACAAGGCAAACTCCCTACCCAAGCGCACGATGAGGCAATGCCCGTGAGCGCCCAAGTAGTGAGCTTATACAATCCCTCTTTGGGTTATGCCACTTTCCTTATTCCCATAGTACTTGTGATTATCTTTCAAACTACCATACTCACTGCCGTAGGTATGTTAGGAGGAACGATGCGAGAGGGGAATAAACTTAAAAAAATATATCCTAACTCCGATAGTTTTTGGGGAGCTTTGCCTATTGTAATGGGGAAAGCTACTACTTATTTAGCCTTTTCAATGGTGATATTACTCATTATTTTAGGAATTATAATGCCACTGTTTGGCATTCCTGTACGTAGCACGATACTAAGCACTATGGTTTTTATGATACCATTTATCCTGTCGATTGTATTTATGGGGCTTTGCTTGCTGAACTTTTTACATCGACGTGAAGACGCCATTATGCTCATTATGTACACCTCTTTGCCTGCGGTGATGCTTACTGGCTTTTCGTGGCCTACCGTAGCGATGCCTGAATGGCTGAGTGTTTTTTCGTATATTGTACCTACTACTTTAGGGAGCAAGGGTTTTATATCTATTACCCAGATGGGAGCTCATATCACTACCATTATGCCATATTGGCTGGGAATGTGGGCACTGTGTTTGGTATATTTAGTATTAGCCACCCTTACCCTAAGGAGAGTGTTAAACAAGTAATAAAAAAAGAGATAGCTGTACGTATTATTTGTCATTATAATGTCCAAAAGCTGAAAGTACTTCTACCCTTTTCTCCTCTTCAAAAACTTCGTATATAAACCGATGTTTTCCATTAGTCAAACATCAATTTTCTCAGTTCTTCCCTACTCATTTGTATTTTTTTACCAGCCCTTGCACGGTCTATTTTAGCAAAAAAAGCTTCCTTGGTCATCAGACTTTCATCTTTTTCTTCTTTGACGACCTTAGTATTAGTAGCTTTAAGACTCTTCAAAATTCTTTTAATAAAAGGAAAATCTCCTGCTTGTATTTCTGATTGGAATGTAATTTTTGCTACTCCCATAGTCTTAATATTTTTTGCAAATGTACAAATTAATTATCAATTATTTACCTGAACTATTACTTGTTAGCTATCACTAAAAAAGAGGTTGCCTAAAGTTTAGACAACTTCCTAATTAAAAAACAAAAAATACGTGATTTATGGAAAATCACGCAATTTTTACTATTTTGTTTTTTCAACCTCCAATGACAATGAAATATACTCCTTTTTATTAGGCACTCTTATCAATGTATAATCATTTAATTTCTAACTACTTGTCTTCCTCATCGACAAATATTCAAATCTCCATCTACAATGCGATACTTACATAAAAAACTTTTTTTGTTGTTTTTAAAAAAATAATTCATACCTTTGCACCGCTCATCGTACCATAAGGACGAAGGAGTTTCGGGGCTCGGTAAACCAAGAAGTTTATCGAGCCCTGCGGTTTTTAGTAAACGTCAGGTAATTTGTATTTGAGTTTCTTATTGATACTTTTCTCTCCATAATCTTTGTTGAGATGATAAGCGGTTAATAAGTAGTAATCACGCTGGTTTCTTTGTGGTTCAAGTACTATCACATATTTTTGCTCTTTGTCATAAATATAGGTTCGAGTAATGTTTTGTCGCTTTTTCTGATCACGCTCCTCTACCGAAAAAACCTCTACATTTTCTTTTTTCCGTTCTTCTAAAAAGTATCTTATCCAGTGCAATCGTTGGGAGCGGTCTTTTTCAAAAACTCTTTTAGGATGTGTATAACCTTCTTCAGTTATTTTGATTTCTTCTGTAGTTAAGTGAGTGAAGAGCAATTGCATATTTGGTTCCTCTCCCTTTATAGGATATATTTTTTTATTTCTGAAATTCAAGTTAGGATTTTCTTCTATATCTCTCTTGAAAATCATTTTTAAAGACTCTGTTCTGTCTTTTTCTGATAACGAAAGAATATCTAATAACTCTGGGTATTTTTTTGTTTGGTTGAATGGCATTATTTTAAGTCTATAAAAAAAAGGTTAAACTTTTGTTCGCTTCTCGGACTAGACTGGTTGAGTGCTTGTCCTGCGTGTTGTGCTATTCTATCTACAATTTTGTTTTTAGCTATTACTTTGTTTTCTTTTCGCAAATAGTAAGACAATGCTCCTGTGATAATATCAGTGAGTTGCATTAATTCACTTTCATACGAACGTATATTTTGCAAATTGCGTATCGAAACAAAATTGTTATTTAAATAATCTTTTAATCCATTTACTTTTTGGGCACTGCGTGTATCCTTAATATCTAAATAGATATTGTAATTATATTCAGGTGAAAGTTTTTTCTGAATTAGTTGATAGTACATTTTGTAGTAAAAATCATCGTGTGTCTGTTGAAATTGTTGATGTTTTAGCTGATTTTTGTCTATCACAATAGCTCTGTACTGTAAGTCAGTAGCAAAAAAATAATCTATAAGTTCTTTGTAGAGTTCCATTGCTGATTTTGAAAGGTGATTCCATTTCAATTCATAAGGAATATGATAATCTTTTTTTAGTTGTTTAATTTTCTCAGTATGTAGTTTTACTTGGTTGTAAGCACTACTTACATAACCAATAAGCATATATGGAAAATTATCATTTTCTAAATGGCAACTTTCATCACAATAGAAATTAAATGTTTTCATAATTCTTTTCAAAAATAATTCATTAATTTTCAATCTATTTCACTTTCCTAAACACTTCGTTCATCACCTCTCCGGTTTGCAGGTTTAAAAACTCTTGATTGGTGGTGGGGCTATCGAGTCCACCGAGTTTAGGTAACCATTTGCCGGTTTTGATGTAGTCTAAACACCCTAACAACTCAGGGTATTTGCGCTGTACTTGCTTGAGGTTAAGCCCTGTGTAGAGTGCTGTTTTCAGGCGTTTGCACTTCACTTGGAAGATAAGCGAGAGCAGGGTCTCTACCTGCCACTCGCCTCCCATAAACAGCACACAGCTTATCATATCTTCATACTTGCTAAGCAGTTGTTCCAAACCTTCATTAGTAAGCGCACAGCCTTTGCTACCGTCCCAAATATATTCGGAATGGCAACCCTCACACGCCAACGGACACCCTGTGATGGTAAAACACAGGGATATCTCGTTGGGTACTTCTTGGAGGACTATATCGTAACTGCTATACCGTAGCGTTCCCATAGTAACGTATTTTAGCTTCTTTTTGTCGGTCTTTAGAGAAATTAGTGATGCGTTTGAGATAGCCTATCACCCGTGTCGCGTGGTCGATATTTTCAGAACCACAATGGGTGCAGTGGTCGTGCGTGTGTTTATCGATATAGCCACAATCGTTGCACACGGTTACGCATATATTAAAGCAGAAGTAGTTACAACCCGTTTTAGCGGCTACATTTAGCAACTTATAAAAACCTTCGGCAGTGGTGTATTCTTCGAGATTGCAGTGGTAAGCCGAACCGCCGTCTAAGTACTGTATATAGTCGTTTCCGTGTAAATAGAACTTATCGATAAGGTTTTGAGAGCTGTCTTCCACAATATAGAAATACGAATTGTAGCAATCGCGAGGCACTTGCAAGCCATCGGCTTTGTCCCAAGCAGCATTCTTCACGCCTAAGTTCTCGGCAGGTACAAACTCGGTATTGAACATAAAGCCGTATTTGGCTTTAGCTTCCTTGTTTTTGTTGTAAATTAGTTTGAGGTTTTTGTTGATGAATGCTTTATAGTCAGGATTGTCGGAAATGCGAATGCCTAAATACTCGGCAGCTTCCACCATTCCGTTGATACCAACGGTGAGGAATTGTTTATCAAGTGAGATGAAGCCCGCATCGTACACCGGTAACATACCCGCATCTTTGTAATCCTGAACAATAGCGCGATAAGCTACTTGGTATTTATGGATATTATCTAAGGTGCGTTCCAACGACAAGTGTTTTTGGTAAAGGCGATTCATATTAATAGTTATCACATTAATACTACCGGTAGAAACACCTCCTGCCCCAAGTGAATAACTAAAGGTGTTATCGGAAATTTCATTGCGCAAACGGCAGCAACTTGCTAATGAATCGGCGTTGTCCGATTGATAGATAAAGAAGGCATTCCCTTCGCTGAGCTCTTTGGCACAGAAGCGCGCAAAATGCTCGTCGTACACGTGTTTGTCCTTAGTGAGCATTGCTGCGGTTACCACAGGGAAGGTGAGTATCGCTTTGGTGCGCTCAATATTGAACCAATGCATAAAGAACTGTTGGAGCTTGTCTAAAGACTCATAAGAAGGTTTGCTACCATCGGGGTAAACGAATGTACCGAACATCGAGTCGAAATACGGGCGGTCATATAGCGATATGTTCCAGAATACTGATTGATAGCCACGTGCTGCTGCTGGCTGATTGATAGCGTATACTACGTGTTGCAGTTCGTTTTCTATCACTTCACGGTGGGTGTTGAGGTAATCGTCGCCATAGTCTTTGCGCGCAAAATGGTCGAAGTACATTAAGAACTCTACTGTGGCTACCGCTCCTGCAAACTGAGAGGAAACGGAAAAGAGGAAGTTCACGAACGACCCGCAATAGCTTGCTAAGTGTTGCGGAGCTTTGCTTTCTCCACCGAGTTTTACGAGCCCGTCCAAGAGCAAAGGATACATCGAAACGCTCACACAATAAGGTTTGAGGCTCGTTTCGTCGTGCACGTAGATTTCGTGTTCCTCAATCTGACGGATATACTCATCGGCTAATTCTTTGCCAAAGAGCTGTTCGATTTTGTGAGACACGAGCGAACGGTTCACTTGAATATTGATATCTTTATTGAGTTCTGCCTCCATCGTAGCGATGTTTTTATGTGCCACATTGGCATTGGCATCGAAGAGAGACCCAGTAGCGGCATTGTGAGATTGTAGGTAATTTTCGATGAAATTACGCTTTGTTTGAAGCTGTTCAGCTGTAAGCTTAGTGAATTTAGACATAATTTTTTATTTTATTATTATTTCAGATACAAATTTTAATTTCTCGAGCATTAAGCTTCCAAGTTGTAATGGTAATGGTCAGTAATTTCTCTATATTTATTAACAATTTTCAAGTATGTGATGTATTAGGAATGTTTATATAATACAAACATAGCTTAATGAGTTTATTTTTAACTCTCTTTTTTCAGTTAGAGAGAAAGAAAGTGCTGAGTGATTTATATAAATCACTCATTTATAATGCATTGAATAATGTTGCTTTTATAAGTTCCCTAAAAAGGGGAAGAGTTTTTTCTTAGTTGCTGGGGCAAAGGTACGGAATAATGTGATAAGTTTTCAACAAAAATAAAATAGTTATCAACACAGTTATTAACAATTTAAGTGAACATTTTGATAGTTATAAAGTTAGGACAAAATTATCTTTATAAGTTATAAATGCTCTAAAAATTTCTGCCGTTGAACCTCACTTTTATATCTTCCTGATTCTAAAAATAAAAGTTCTCAGTACCTAAACACTTTTTGAAATATACTTTTAATTAGAAAAGGTCATAGGCATTAGACATTAGGGGGAGAAGCGACGGACGATTAACTTTGCCAAAGGTGCAAGCCAAAGTCAGCGAGAGCTCACAGCTGGGTATGTGGGGGCGGGGAAATTAGAAAATTAGCAAATGAGAGAATTAGCAAATGGGGAGGGTTGAGA
>NZ_KB291193.1:5152-20463 GCF_000318255.2 Capnocytophaga sp. oral taxon 380 str. F0488 | reverse complement strand
AAGGAGAGGGGGAGTGTAGGGACGGAAAGGGAGAATGTGGAGACAGAAAAAGCGAAGGTATGATGGAAAAGTGTAATGGTAATCATTATTGGGTAGGGTATTTATGAGCTAATTATACAAATTTGCTCGTTTGCTAATTATCTTCTACCTTTGCACTTTAAACTTGTGAAGACTAATTGCTATGAACACGTGGAACATCATCGTAGAGGGCTTTAATAAAGCTGAGGTTACCAAACACGAAAGTATTTTCAGCCTTGGAAATGGGGCTATGGGAATGCGGGCTAACTTTGAAGAGGACTATACGGGCGATACACTTCAAGGGAGCTACATCGGTGGGGTCTATTACCCCGATAAAACCCGAGTGGGTTGGTGGAAAAACGGCTACCCTGAGTACTTTGCCAAAGTGCTCAATGCGCCCAGCTGGATAGGACTGCACATCAAAATAGACGGGGAACTATTAGACTTAAACACTTGTTTGGAGGTAAAAAACTTCCACCAACAACTGAATATGAAAGAGGGTTGGTACGAGCGAAGTTTTACGGCTACACTTCGTAACGGTGTGGAAATTGCTGTAAAAGTGGTGCGTTTACTCTCGTTGCGTTATGATGAAATAGGAGCTTTACGTTATGAGATTAGTCCTCTTAATACTAATACTTCCATAGAAATAGAAAGTTACTTAGACAGTGGTATTAAGAATAATGATGCTAACTGGGACGAGCATTTTTGGAATACTTTGGAAATCTCTTCGGAAAACAACTGCGCTACTATACTTGCTGAAACTAAAAAGACAGCCTTTAAAGTGCAAACCTTTATGGAAAATCATCTTTTTATAGAAGGAAAAGAACTGAATATCAGTGGAAAAGAAAATAGAAAGGAGAACTATATAGGGTTGCAGTATGAAGTAACTGTTAAGCAAAACCAAACCTTTCGTATTGAAAAATATGGTGGCTATACACCTTTGACAAAGTCTAAAACTTTGTCAAAGGTACGAGACACACAGGTATTAACATTTGAGGGGTTATTGGAGATGCAGAAAGAAGATTGGGCGACGATATGGGAGACATCGGATATTGTGATTGAAGGTGATGAGAAAGCGCAACAAGGTATCCGGTTTAATATCTTTCAGCTCAACCAAACGTATCAGGGCAAGTATGCCCATTTGAACATAGGACCTAAGGGTTTTACGGGTGAAAAGTACGGTGGTAGTACCTATTGGGATACTGAGGCTTATTGCCTGCCTTTTTATATGGCTACCAAGGGCGCGGAAGTAGCTCGCAATCTGCTGTTGTACCGCTATAAACAGTTGCCACAAGCTATTGAAAACGCCCAGAAACTCGGTTTTACTGGCGGGGCTGCGCTTTACCCTATGGTAACGATGAACGGTGAAGAGTGCCATAATGAATGGGAAATTACCTTTGAAGAAATACACCGCAACGGGGCGATTGCTTTTGCAATTTATAACTATACACGCTATACGGGCGATGAGTCGTACCTGAAAGAATATGGAATGGAAGTACTTATTGCTATTGCACGTTTTTGGGCACAGAGAGTCAATTTTTCAGAAGAAAAGAAACAGTACGTAATCTTAGGGGTGACAGGTCCTAATGAGTATGAAAACAATGTAAACAATAATTTCTATACGAACTATCTTGCCTCTTGGTGTTTGAGTTATGCAGCGACTATGGCACTGAAATACAAGAGCGAAAAGCAATGGGTGACTATTAAAGAATTGAAGGAGTGGAGTGATATTGTGGAACATATGTACTTGCCTTATAGCGAAAAGTATGATGTATACTTACAACAAGACGGTTTTTTGGATAAAGACCTTAAGCCTGTAAGTGCCATTCCTACTGGGGAGCGTCCGCTCAACCAACATTGGTCGTGGGATAGGATATTGCGTTCGCCTTATATCAAACAGGCAGATACGTTACAGGGGTTTTATTTCTTTGAAGAGCGATTTACCAAAAAACAACTCGAAAAGCACTATGAGTTTTATGAGCCTTTCACCGTACACGAGTCGTCACTCTCACCTTGTGTGCATAGTGTACTCGCATCAGCCTTAGGGAAGACAGAGGAAGCCTACGCACTCTACCTGCGTACAGCTCGGCTTGATTTGGACGACTACAACAAGGAGGTACACGAAGGGTTACACATCACCTCGATGGCAGGCACGTGGCTCAGCATTGTAGAGGGCTTTGCTGGTATGCGTGTAAAGAACGGTACACTAACGTTTACGCCTCGCTTGCCTAAACAATGGAAGCGTTTATCGTTTAAAGTGATATTTAGAGGAGAGGTAAAAGAAGTGATTATTTAAATGACAAAAGATTACCTTCTTTATCTATATTTACCTCTCTGCCTCTCTTTATGAGGATATAGTAATAATCTTCCCATTCCTCATTGCTTTTAGTATAGGGTTCAGCCTGTTCGTATTCAAAAGGAATGATTGTATTACCGAGATTATCAATCATTCCCCACTTACCTTTATACTTCACTATTGCCTTTTTACTATCGTTGAAATCATCAGCGTCATCATATACAAAAGGCAATACTACTTTCCCTTTAATATTTAAATAGCCATACTTATTACCTTGTTTAGCGCGAGCCAGACCACCGAAAAAGAGGTCTATTTCGTCATACCAAGGGGTGAGTGTTTCGTTATTAGTACTAAGAAGTTTCTTCTTATCATTGAGTTGTACAATAAAAACACCTTCGGAATACGAAATAAAATTATACTGAGCAGGAATGAGTTCTTCACCCGAAGGGCGTATCACCCCATATAAATTATTAATAGTAACATCATAAAAAGGTATTCCGGCAGAAGGGTAGATGTTGATATAATCATACTTCAAAGGTGCTACGACGGTACCTTCGGCATTTACGAGTCCGTATTTATTATCTTTTCTTACCATTGAAATTCCGTTTTGGGACGGATATACCTCATCGTATTTTCTGCGCCAATCGGTATTACAAGCCGTACAGAATAAAGCTAAAGTAATAATAAATAGTCTTTTCATAAGTATATGTATTTTTAATATTAGTATTTTATTTCTCTTTCTGTAAATCCTACGATATATCCATTGACGAATACAATGCGAGTAACCCAATTACCTTGCTTATCAAAAGTATGTTCAAACTTCTGGTTATTTACGCCGGTAGGAATACCTTTTTTATCATATGTATAATGCATTACATCGGGTTTGGTGTTTCCCTCAGCAATACTGCGTTCCACTACCCTACCCTCACGGTCGTAACGCACTGAGATGCGCATCTCGGTAGGTGGATTTCCTTCGGTTACCATTTTGAGCAAAGTGCGCTGGTTATTTTTATCAAACTCCTGGAATACCTTCGCTTTACTATCGGGTGTTACTAAGAGAGCTTCGGTAGGGTTACCATTAGCGTCCCACTTATTAAAAGTATAGGTTTGTGTAGGCGAAGCACTACCCTCCATCATTGTACGATATGTTACTAAATGCCCTTGGTTATTATATTCATAGAGTCCTGTAGAACTCTGTATACCTCCGTGAGCCATTCTCAATATTTTTACTTGTAGAGGTTTTTGCTCAGCATTGTAGACATAGTCGTAACGCAAAGTAATACCACTATATTTTTGTTCTAACTGCAAGGTGTTTCCTTCTTCATTAAATTCATAATAATTTTCGGTTGCAAGACGCTTTTGTTTAAGGTTACCTTGAAAGACGTCATAAGTACGTTCGGTAAGGGCTTTTACTTTACCATTGAGTTCTTTCTCCAAACGTGTAGCTGGAGTATTGATAATTTGTGCCATTCCGAAAAAAGGAAATAACAACAGGATTAAAAACTTTTTCATACTGATATATTATTATTTTACGCCGACAAAGGTAATAAATATTTTTTAATAAAGCTATATATCCAATTCATAAATGTTCCACGTGGAACATTTATGAATTAACGATTGGGAATTGATAATTCCCAATTCATTTGTTTATCTACTAATTTCTCACTACTTTTGCCACATACTTTTTACTTATATGAATCGGTTTATAGTAAATAGATATTTAGTACCTAAGGGTTTTAGTGGTATTACCCTTTACCCTTTTATATTTACTAACGACCCAAAACTACTAAAAGATGTACAATTCATCAACCACGAGCGCATACATTTAGCTCAGCAACGAGAACTCTTGGTGATATTTTTCTATATATGGTATGCTGTAGATTTTATAGTGAAATATATTAAGTATAAAGATAAGAAGAGAGCTTACCAAAATATCATCTTTGAACGTGAAGCCTACGAGAATGATTACAACCTTGAATATTTGAAGAAGAGAAAATTGTTTGCTTTCTTACGAGGTAAAAGGTAACAAGTAAAAGATAAAAAGTAAGTATATAAGAAATGTTCCACGTGGAACATTTTCAATTGATAATTCACAATTGATAATTGACAAGTAGTAACTAACGACTAAACACTAACAACTAATGACAATTAAAGATTACAGCGTATCACAAGAGGATTTTACCCTCGTATATGATTCAGTATTAAAACTTTACCGCACTACTCCCCTACCTAATGATCTTAAAAAATACTATGAGAGTGAGGATTATATTTCGCATACAGACAGTCGCAAAACACTATTTGATAAACTCTACCAATGGGTGAAAAGTTATAACTTAAAGCACAAAATAAAACTCATCAAACAATACAAAAAAGGAAATGTTCGTCTGCTTGATATAGGTGCAGGTACAGGCGACTTTGTGCGTAGTGGTAAAGAGTGTGCACATTGGGAGACTATGGGCATAGAGCCCAGCGAGAAAGCACGTACCAAAGCAAAAGAAAAAGGAGTTTTGTTACAAGCTGATTTTAGTAACCTCCTCCCCCACTCTTTTGATGTGATTACTATGTGGCACGTATTGGAACACGTACCCGATGTAACACAAGAAATACAGCTCATCAGTAACTTACTGAAAGAAGACGGCTTAGCTGTTATAGCTGTACCTAATTATCGTTCGTGGGATGCACAGCACTACGGAGCCTACTGGGCAGCTTATGATGTGCCCCGACACTTATGGCATTTTTCTAAGGATAGCATCGAACAGCTTTTTACCAAAGAAGGTTTTGAGTTACTTGCCACCCACCCTATGCTTTTTGATGCCTTCTATGTGAGTATGCTTTCCGAGCAATATAAAACAGGAAAGAAAAATTTTCTTAAAGGTTTCATCAACGGACTCCGTTCAAATTATTATGGTTGGAGGAAAGGAGAGTACTCATCGCAGATTTATGTTTTAGGCAAGAAATAAGAAGTAAGAGCTAAGAATTGTCTATTTTTTTATATTTCTGAAGCTAAAAATAGTAAAAACTTAAAATAAGACGTTTTTATAAGACTTCTCAACTATTACCCTATACTTTATTACTTTTTAAAAAATAATACTTAAAAAAAGCTGTAATAAAGTCAGTTTCGATAAAGTACATTTATAGAAGATTGTTTCTGATATAGAATAAATTTATACAAGGTAAAAGAAGGTAGTAAAATGTTTCAGGTGAAACAAGGTGTAATGAATAGTGACGAAAGAGAGTATTTTCACTTTTTTAGTAACAAAATTAAAAAATATTTCTTTTACACGTAAAACTTTCTTACTTTTGCCACGTAATTCAAATTAAACATTATAAAAATGAAAAAACTCATCTTAACAGGCGTAGCACTGCTCGCCCTTACTGCTTGTACCGACAAGGTGGCGTTTGTAGATAACTCTAAACTTCTAAACGACTATCAAGAAAAAAAAGACATCGAGGCAAAACTAAAAGGACAAATTAGTACCTACGAACGAAAACGCGACAGTATTTCAATGGCGTTCCAAACTGAAGCGCGTGCTTTCGACGCTCAGGCTAAAACTCTCCCTCAGAACGTAGCTCAGAAAAAATACAACGAACTGATGCAAAAAAGCCAAATATTGCAACAACATTTGCAACAAGAGGAACAAAAAATACAAATGGAAAGCCAAACTCAAATGGATTCTCTACTTAGCAAAGTGAAGAAAAACATTAAAGAATATGGCAAACAAAAAGGCTATACCTTTATCCTTGGTGCTAACGACGGCGGCAGCGTGCTCTATGGTGCTGATAACAAAGATATTACTAAAGAAGTTACTGAATACTTGAACAATCAATATAAATCAGGTAAGAAGTAACAAGGCCACAGGCATTAGGCCATAGGCAATAGAAAATAGACTTTGTCAGAGTTTTAAGACTTTGACAAAGTTTTTTTATTGATAGCTAATCAGTTAATTGTAATACGTTAGGAAAGAACGCTTGGAGTATCAGGAAAACTCCAAAGACTAACAATATAATGCTAATCGCGCGTTTAATTTTGTAGATATGAAAAGCGGTAAGTCGGTTTTTGAGTTTTTTAGCAATGAGAATTTTAAAGATATCTATTGCAAAGTATACTAAGATAATAGAAGTAAAAAACACCAATATTCTACTGGCATTCATATCAAGCTTAGGACCAAAAACAATAATAATTCCTAACCAAAAACCCAAAACGCCTATGTTGATGAAATTCAGTAGAAAACCTTTGATAAAGAGGGCTATATAGTTCACTTTTTCAGCTACTTGCAAATAGGCATTCTCTTTGTTATCTATTGTTTTCTTGAAGTCTTTTTTCAGTTTGATGAACGAGATGAGTCCGTAAGCTATCATTATGAGTCCGCCGGCGAAGAAGAGTTTAGGGTCGTCCTTGATTTCGCGTAACAGACTGCTGGTAGTGAAATAGACAATGAGAATGAAAACAGTATCTGCCAGTACTACCCCCGAATTGAAAGCAATAGCTGCCCTAAATCCTTTAGTAATGGCTGTTTCCAGCAATACAAAGAACACAGGACCTATGGTAAAAGCTAACAACAAGCCCAAAGGTAATGCAAGCAATACATCCGCAAACATCTATTTCTACCTAAAATTTGATTAACTGCACAAAAGTACTAAAAAACTGTTGAATTACAAAAAATAAGGGAGAAGTTTTTAGTACCTCTCCCCTATACTCTATTGAAATTCAGTTATTAGTCATTAGAAAACTACCAAATATTCTGTAGTATCTGAAACAAAAAAAGTTTTAGTATCTGGAAGATATACTATGTGCAAGGTTGTTCCTTGCGCTCCAAAATTCTTTACAATATTCTCTATTGCAGCTTCTTTAGTAGTAAATTGAGACTCATAATCTTCTTCATAACGCATACCTAATACAGTATATTTAGTATCAGAAGGTTTGTAGAAAAGAGGAGCTAAACCAATAGCCATATCTCCTTCAGCTTCTTTGTTAGAAAGTACTTCAATAGTTTTCTGAGTAGGATTTGCTTTGAAAGAAACCCAGCGCACTAAGTCTTTATCTTGCGAGGGTTGCATCACTACTGAAGCAAAATTATCATAAGATAACTGCTTATCATCAGTAGTATTATCCTTAGAGCAAGATATAAAGGCTATGCTCAAGCATACCATTAGAAATGAAAATTTAAATACTCTTTTCATAGTGTAAAAATTTAAATTTAACTAAAGACCTTCAACTTTTGATGACACTAATTCATCAATATTAGCTGAAATATAAAAAGCTTTTACATCAGGTACATAGACCATATAAGTCTTGCAAACAGTTCCACAACCACCAGCTTCAGCACAATCGTAAAGCAGCTTTCCACAACTATAATCTCCATTACAACCCTTTGTCCAATCTCCACCTTTAGCCCCTGTACAAGATACTGTATATGTCTCTTTGTCAGAGCGAGAAGCTTGTTGCTCTTCATATTTACCAGCAACGTCAAAACCTACACCCCAGCTTGATTCAGCAATGATACTTGACAAGAAAGTGATGGTATTGTCATCTTTGTTTAATTTGTATGAGACAAGTAATACTTTCTCATTTGGAACAAAGTCTACTGATTTCTCTGATACAGTTTCAAAGAACTCCTTATAAGTCATTGACTTATTTTGCAAATCTTGCAATGGATCTTGATTTTTATCCTTAGAGCAAGATATAAAGGCTATGCTTAAGCATACCATTAGAAATGAAAATTTAAATATTTTTTTCATAGTGAAAAATTTTAAATTTAAACTAAAATTCTCCTTCAACTTTTGATGACACTAATTCATCAATATTAGCTGATATATAAAAAGCTTTTATATCTGGAACATAAACCATATTAGCTTTACAAACAGTTGCACATCCTCCTTGATTCAAGCAACTTTTAACTACACCTAAACAACTATATGCTTCACATTTTTTACTCCAGCCTTTATCACAAGTTACAATATAATCATACTTTCCTCCTTCACGAGAAGCTTCAAGCTCGTAATGCTTAACTATAGCATCCCAAACTACTTTTTCACTGGGAAAAGCCTCAGTACTTGACAATAAAGTAATAGTCTCATCTTTCGCATTAAATTCGTAAGAGATAAAAAGTACCTTATCTTCTGGAACACTTACTTCTTTTTCTGAAACAGTTTTAAAGAAGTCTTCATAAGTCATTGACTTATTTTGCAAATCTTGCAATGGATCTTGATTTTTATCCTTAGAGCAAGACACTAACGCTACTATAAAACATAGCATAAACAACGAAATCTTTATGAGTCTTTGCATACTAATTTTTTTAGTTAAAAAAATACTTCTTTTGCACGTTCTTTTTATGAAGACAGTAACCCGTAGCTCAGTTAGGGGAAGTTATTTTTAAGGAAAAATTCTCACTATATTTTGTTTATAGAAGAAAACAACAAAATATATCTCCAAAGGAAATAATATCAATATCAGTCATAGGCATTAGGATTTTATAGGACAAAGGTATATTATATTTTTATAACTTCCAAATATTTTTACAACTCTTTTACTATCATTCTACAAAATAGCTTATAATTATTTATATATCAATATTTTATAAATATACATTATTACTCAATATATTATTAAAAACATAAAAAACTTTGCCAAAGGTACGAGCCGTACGGGCAAGAAACTTTGGCAAAGTATGTGATGCAAAAACTGCTTGCTGTGCTATGACTAATCTACCAATTCAAAGTCTAATTGCTTTTTCATCAGGTCGGTGTTTTTCACACGTATCATTACTTCATCGCCAAGCTGATAGGTTTTGCCAGTGGCTTGTCCTACCAAGGCGTATTGTTGTTCGTCGAAAGTGTAATAATCGTCTTTGATGTCGCGAGCACGCACCAATCCTTCGCATTTGTTCACAGTAATTTCTACATAAATACCCCATTCGGTTACCCCTGAAATCACTCCTGCAAACTGCTGATTTTTATGGGCTTCCATATATTTCACCTGCATATATTTGATAGAATCACGCTCTGCCGATGCTGCTAAACTCTCCATTTGTGACGAGTGTTTGCATTTGGTTTCATATTCGGCTTCAGGTTGTGAAGGGGCATTATCTAAATAGAGTTGCAAAAGGCGGTGTACCATCACATCGGGATAACGGCGTATAGGCGAAGTAAAATGGGTATAATAATCGAATGCTAAACCGTAGTGACCTATGTTTTTGGTAGTATAAGTAGCTTTTGCCATCGAACGTATTGCCAAAGTATCGACTAAGTTTTGTTCTTTCTTTCCTTTTACTTCTTCTAAGAGATTATTAAGCGAATCGGTAGTGGTTTGGCGGTTTTTCAAATCCAAACTATAACCAAATCGGTTAATAACCGTGTTGAACTGTTGTAGTTTTTCGGCATCGGGTTCATCGTGTACGCGGTATACGAATGTCTTTTTCATTTTGGCTACATACTCAGCTACTTTTCTGTTAGCCAAAAGCATAAACTCTTCAATCAGCTTGTTGGCTTCCTTGCTTTCTCTGAAATATACCCCTGTAGGGTTTCCATTCTCATCGAGGTCGAATTTTACTTCCACTTTATCAAAAGTAATAGCTCCCAAACGCATACGTTTGCCGCGAAGTTTTTCGGCTAAGGTATTGAGTGTGAGAATAGCATCTACTACCTCAGCAGGTACTGAGCGCTCTTTATCGGTAATGGAAGTTTCGGCAGGAATGGTATACCCCTCCCCTACTTTAGCTTGTTCTATTACTGATTGTGCTTCTTCGTAAGCAAACCTAAATGATGAGTGTGTTACAGTACGTCCTATCCAAATATCTACTACTTCAGCCTTCTTATTCATCTCAAACACTGCCGAAAAGGTGTATTTATCTTCATCGGGGCGGAGTGAACAAGCAAAGTTACAGAGTATTTCAGGTAACATTGGCACTACCCTATCTACCAAATATACTGAAGTAGCGCGGTTATAGGCTTCCTCGTCTAATATAGTGCCTTCTTTCACGTAGTGCGATACATCGGCGATATGTACCCCTATCTCGTAGTTACCATTCTCTAACACTTTAAACGACAGTGCATCATCAAAGTCTTTTGCATCGCGAGGGTCGATAGTGAAAGTGAGAGTTTCACGCATATCACGACGACGGGCAATCTCTTCATCGGTAATAGAAAGGTCTAACTTTTTAGCAAAGGCTTCTACCTCTTCTGGATAGGTGTACGGCAGACCATATTCGGCTAAGATAGAGTGCATTTCGGTAGTCTGTTCCCCTGGTTTACCGAGTATCTGTTCCACTACCCCCATAGGAGAATCGCTTTTGTCTTTCCAATCTTCTATGCGTACAATCACACGATCGCCATCCTGAGCGCCATTGAGTTTGTCTTTCAACACAAAGAAATCGGTATACATACGGGCATCGGTAGGGACGACAAAGGCAAAGTTCTTATGCATTTGCACAGTACCTACAAAGCGCACTTTGTTGCGTTCTAACACCTTACTAATTTCTCCTTCCATCTTATTGCGATTTCTAAAACGCGGAAATACATACACTTCCACCAAATCGCCGTGGAGGGCTTTATTTAGAAAATTCTGTGCTACAAAAATGTCGTTGTCTAAACCATCAACTATTACATAACCATTACCGCGCGTACTCACATCAAGCGTACCTACATAATAGTGTTGCATAGGGATAGCTTGATACTTTCCACGGTCGATTTCTACAATGCGTTTTTTCTCTTTCAGTTGTACGAGTTGTTTCACCAGCATATCACGACGTGGTGCATCGGTAATGTGGAGTTTGGCAGCAATTTGCTTGTAGTTGAAACTCTCTTCGGGGTGTTCTTGTAACACCGAGAAAATCGCTTTGATAAGCTCTTGCTTGTTGCGTTTAGCTAAACTCTTATTCTTTTTAGGTTTTCCTGATTTTCCTTGCTTTTGAGTTTTATTTGTTTTTTTCATATTGCAAAAGTAAATATTTTTGAGTTATCAACAATCACCAAATTATAAATTGAAAAAGATTTCTTTCTAAAAAAAGAAGGGTTATTATTATGATGACGTTCATAAGAGGGATAAAATTAGGCTGAAAAACTTGCTTTTTTCAGTTTAAGGATATTATAATTAGTTATCAACAATAAAAAATGATTTACGGTTTTTTAAATGAATATTTTAAGTAAAATTGTTGATAACTCTTTTTGATATTATGCACAACTTTTTGTTGAGAACTTTTCATTGGGCAGATTGTTCATAACTGACAAAAAGTAGTGGATATTTTATAAGAAATAAATTTGCTTTTTTCATCTTCATTTTTGTATACACAGAAAACATAAAAGAGCAAATATTTTAGTGTTTTTTCTTCCTCAAGTTATGCACAATTTAAGAATGGACAATGAACAATACCGATAAGGATAATGAACAACACTTAAATAAAAAAATAGGAACGAATTAATTAATCCGTTCCTACTTAAAAAAATTGAATATCTCCACAATGAACTATACTTCTTCTTGATCTTTCAAGTGCTGAATGTATTGTGCTTTTTGGATTTCGGCTCTTCTGCGTACAGAAGGTTTAGTGAAATGTTGTCTTTCACGTAGTTCACGTACTACACCTGTACGGTCGAATTTGCGTTTATAACGTTTTAAAGCTTTATCGATGCTTTCTCCGTCTTTTAAAGGAATTATTAACATAAAGATACACCCCCTTTCAATTTTCAGGGCGCAAAGATATGAAGTAATTAGCAAACGAGCAAATTTTTTAAGTAGAAAATTTTAGATTTAAGTTTCAGACCTTAGATAAGTCTGGCTTGTTTGACTTGTTTGATAACTAATGGTTGAATACTGTCATCACTTTCAAAAAACCGATATTCAGGAGGGATTTTCTTAAAGACTTCTTGCAATTGATGAGAATAGAGTAGGGGAGTGCCAAAAGAAATGGCAATGTCGTGAGTGATGAGCTCTTGTGCTACTTTTAGGTTTTTTCTGAAGCCGTGTAATATCCATAACTGTTGTGAGCGGGTGCGCTTGCGGAGTTGTATTACCTCGGCATAAGCTTTCACACAGTGAATGATAAGTGGGAGTTCTAAACTTTCGGCTAATTCTATGTGTCTTAAAAAGATTTCTTGTTGTAAGGATAGGGGAGAGGTAACGTTCTTATCGAGGCCACATTCACCTATAGCCCAACAATTGAAGTGCTGGGCTAAGGGTATAAGTGCATTCCACTGCGCCTCAAAATCGTTTAAAAACCAAGGGTGAATACCTACTGAGAAAGGTTCGCTGGTATCGGCGGTAAGTGGATACTGATTGCGAATCACCAAAGTATCGGAAGTTGAGTGCTGGGTATGCGAATGAACGTCGAGATACATTGTTTTAAGAGTTAGGAAGCAATTAGAAATTAAGGATAAGGAGCAGCGAAGAGTAGCGTCCAATACTTACCACTACGAGCAGCACCTACTTCAGTAACTTGGGCATTCATAATATTAGCGCAGTGTAAAGGACTTTCGAGCCAACTTTTCATCGCTTCTTCTTCATTTTGTTGTCCCATAGCTACATTTTCAGCCCACGTAGCCCATTTATAACCAGCGTTAGTAAGTCTTCTACCAGGATCTTGTCCGTTTTTACTATAGTGAGTTAATTCGTTGCGTTTAAGCATATCGTCACTATGGGCTTTGGCTACTTTTTCTATTGTTTTATTCCACTTTACAGGAGGTACGGGTTTAAAATAATTACTACCACAATTGCAGCCTTTTTGTCGTTGCTGATTGATAAGGGTGAGCATCTTGTTAGAGCTCGAACCTGTGGTCTCACTATCTTGTGATTTACTACATTGTAGCGATAGGAGCGCTAAGAATAAAAAGAATAGTTTTTTCATCATTGATATTTAATATTTTTCTTTGTTCTTTAACTGTTTTAACCAGATTTTGAAAGGTTGTTATACAACAACTTTTGGTGCAAAGGTAATAAAAATAGAGCTACTAAGCAAGAAAAAAAATAGAAAAAATTTGCTATGTAATAAAAAAGTTGTACTTTTGTCGCCGGCAAGTCCTACACGACCAGCTCCTGAAAAATCCTCCAGGGTGGGAACACAGCAAAGGTATTCGGTTGTAGCGGTGCGATGTAGGTAGCTTGCCACTTTTTTGTTTATAGGGGTAAGCTATTAGGTTAGTTCATTCCTCTTTGGCGTGCGATTTGTTCATAGGCTTGTTGTACTTGTTTGAACTTTTCTTCGGCGCCTTTTTTTATGGCTTCATCTTCTGTAATCACTCTATCGGGGTGATATTTTTTTGCCATATTTCTGTAAGCTTGTTTTACTTCGGCATCAGTAGCTTGGGGGCTTATACCTAAAATAGCATAAGCATTTTCATTGGGAGTTTGGGTATAGCTATTACTACCATAAGTGTTAGCAAACATTGCTTTGATGCTTATAAAATCACTTTTTTCTATCTGGAAGTAATAGGCTATTTGCTCTATTTGTTGTACTTCGTCTTGGCTTACTACTCCATCGGCTTGAGCAATACCAAAGAGAAAATAGAGGATTTGCAAGCGTGTTTCGTAGGTAGTACGAGCGCGTATGTACATTGCTACTCGGGGAGCTTCTATCTCGCGTCCTTTTATTAGTTCATTAAAACTGCGAAACACGGCATTGGCGCGTTCTTTACCATAAAGGCGTACGAACTGCAAGCGCACGAAATCTAATTCGGCTTGGGTAACACGTCCGTTGGCTTTGATGACTAAGCTACAAAGTGAGAGGAGATTCAGCTCGAATGTAGCGGGTGATATGTTTTGCTGAAATGGGTTGCGAAAGGGCTGCTCGGTGGGTAGCTGTTGGGAAAGTTGTCTAAAAAGCCAAAAGAAAAAAAGAAATATAAGAATAGAGAATAAGCTCATACGATATAAATTTTAATAATGCCAATAATACCAGAAATGCCAATAATACCAATAATTAAATATGAAGCTAATTTACTAATAATATGTGATTTCTCTTTCTACGATATATACTAATTTGCCTTCGGAAAAGCATTTCTTCTCTATCCAATTACCTTTTTCATCGTATTGATAAGAAAAGGTATAGTTTATTTTCTTTGCTTTATTATGGGTCTTCTTTTCGAAAATTAAGAGCATTTCAGTAGGAAAAGGCTCTTTTTTATAGGTATACACTGTTTCGAGGCTTTTATTCTTTTCGTTGGATTTGGTTATTTGGTGGGTAACGAATCCGTTTTTATTATACTTTGTCTTCTTGGTATATTTTACTGATTTATCGGGATTGTAGACTTTGGTTTCGAGTTGGTTATCCCTCTTGTCGTACTTATATGAAGAGTAGTTTTTGATACTTTCATCGGTGTTGTAATAAGTAGCATAGGTAGGGTAACTGCGTTTGTTTGTATCACTTGAAAGTACTAAATATTCCTTACCTGTTTTAGGGAAGTAGACAGTTTTCTGCATTTTTTTCTCTTTATCGTCATAAGTAAGGGTGTACTCACGCAATAGAGTATCGGTTTCGTCGTATACTTTTAAGTTTGTTTCTCGGTTATTATCGTCGTAAGTTACTTCTGTTTTAAGGTTGAACACATTTCGGTCGGCAAACATAATTTGTTGGACAACATATCCTTGCTCATTGGCTAAGAGAAACAGATTTTCATCGTAATAGAATTTCTTTACAGCTGTTTTTTGAATGCGGTATTTCTTGTTTTCTTTTACTTGATAAGGGATAACGCGCACGGATTTTACGTTTCCTTTTAAAAAGAGTTCTTTGAGCAAAAATATGTTCTGCCCAAAGGTATTAGTAGCTGTTAGTAGGGCAATGAGAGTATAAATATATTTCATAATAATTTGTTTTATGGGGGCAAAGATAGGAGGTAATTAGCAAATGAGCAAATTTGGAAAATTAGAAAATTTGGAAATGAGAAAATGAGAAAATGAAGAAGAGTCTGGTTAGGAGCTCTCGGGGAGACTCGGAAAAGTGAGCCACACAGATAGTTTTTAGGAGAAATAGGGGATAAGGATTTTCAAAAAGAAAAATATACTATGATATAG
>NZ_KB291193.1:0-5132 GCF_000318255.2 Capnocytophaga sp. oral taxon 380 str. F0488 | reverse complement strand
TTTTCAAAAAGAAAAATATACTATGATATAGGTACCTTATACGAACCTTAAACGAATCTTGAACGAATGTTGGACGATAGATGGCACTTTTTTGGGAGGAGGCATTTTGTGAAATAGAGTTTTGATGGAAAAATGTACTACTTATGTAGCTTGTAGGGTAGAAAAATGTACTGAGTAGGGGAGAGGGCATTTGGGTATGGCTGGGATTTAAGAAAAAGATAAGGTGAAGGGTAGTAGTAAAAGTGTTGAAAAAGAGGACATAGAAGCAGTTTGCAAGAATTGAGATATACAGCTTAATACATTAATTATGAATAAATTAAAGGAGTTATATGCAGTTTTTTTAGTTTTTTTATTTGCGTAGTTCATTTTTTATTTGCACCTTTGTAAGATTTTTTGATACACTTGCGCCCTAAATGGCTTGGTGTTTGTGAACTAAAAAATGTAAAAACAGAAACAGAAAACTTATGATGAAGAAAGTCCTTTATTTTTCATTTTTTGCACTTCAGCTTTCGGTATTCACGGCTTGTAATGATACCCCTAATGCTGAGAAGGCAACCGCTTCGGCTACTGTTGAGGCACCTAAACCTCCGGTGTATGAATTTGGTTTTAACCTGAATGATTACACGATAGTGAAAGATACGATTAAGCAAGGTGATACCTTTGGTAAACTATTAGAAGAGAACAACATAGGAGCGGTGGATATTCATAATATCACCCAAAAAACCAAAGGAGAGTTTAACCCTAAGAATATACGTACGGGTAAGGTTTACGCTTTTTTGTACGATAAAAAAGACCCCTCGAAACCCCATAGCTTTATCTATCAGCCGAACGTTACAGATTACGTAGTGGTGCGTCTTGGAGACTCGGTTCACGCTTACAAAGCGCAACGCAAAGTAACGATTGTGGAAAAGGCATTGGCAGGAAGTATCAACAGCAATCTTACAGTTGATGCGCTTGCGGCGGGTATCAGTGCGAATGCTACTTACCAAATGGGACAGATTTTTGATTACACCATCGACTTTTTCCGCTTGCAAAAAGGTGATAATTTTAAGATTATTTATGAGGAACGTTATGTGGACGACACTATTTTTGCGGGAGTTGAGAGAGTGAAAGCGGCTTATTTTGAGTGGCAAGGGAAACCTTATTACGCTTTTAACTTCACTACCGATTCGGCAAAAGGTACAAATGGCTATTACGACGAAAAAGGGAATATGATGAAGCGAATGTTTTTGAAATCGCCTTTGGATATCTTCCGCATTACGTCTAAATTTGGAATGCGTTTTCACCCTGTGCTTCACCGTATGAAGGGACATTTTGGTACCGACTATGCAGCGCCTACGGGTACGCCTATACGGGTGACAGCATCAGGAACGGTGATTGAAGCGGGCTATGGTTCGGGTAATGGTAACTACGTGAAGGTACGCCACAACAATATGTATATAACACAGTACTTGCATATGTCGAGAATATTGGCACGCAGAGGACAACACGTATCGCAAGGACAGGTGATTGGACTTGTGGGAAGTACCGGCTTGGCAACAGGTCCTCACGTGTGCTATCGTTTTTGGAAGAATGGAAGACAAGTAGACCCACTCAGAGAGAAGCTACCAGAATCGGTGCCTATTGATGCGCGACTTAAAGCTAAATATTTGAAGGAGATTGCGCCACTAAAAGAACAGCTTGATGCGCTAAAAGCGACCCCTATTGAAATGGAAGAGGAGGTAACGAATGTACAAAAGCAAACGGTGTCGTAACAATGGTTAATGATTAGTGATTAATGGTTAATTGAGCAGAAATACAAATGAAAAAGTTTATTTTTTATCTATTGGCTCTTGTGGGCTTTACCGCCTCAGCACAAGTGTATGAATTTAAGGTAGTAACCGCTATTGAATCGGTAGTACCTTCGGGAGCAGGACGTTCGCGACTTATCTCGGCTAATGAAACACGCAATTATAAAGAATTTACCACTACGCGCTCGGAAGAAGGAGACGAACGCAACAAAAGCGACCGTGATGAGATTCGCGTAAAGGGCTTTGATGAGACCAAACTCCTCAACTTCTTTAATCTCGGGGGGATTCGTTTTCAGAACATCGCTGCCAACGATGCTCTTATCACTTCTAAGTTGAACACAATGAGTGAAGAAGGCTGGGAACTTGCTTTTGTTACCAGTGGAGTAGAGAGCAATGCAGGAAGCAATGATTCTACAGGTATTTTTATCACCCGTTTTGTGTTTAAAAGACTGAAAAAGTAAGTTTCATTAAGTAATTTGTAAATTAGCAAATTAGCTAAAGGTGAGGCGTCATTATTTTGTAGTTTTGCACTCTGAAAAGACAGATGTTAGTTGCTATTACATAGATTATAATTAAACAAATAGAGAATTCAACTGATTATTAAGATAATTAACTTTGCCAAAGTTTCAAACTTTGGCAAAGTGAAAGGTGCAAAATTTACAGACTAATTTGTGATTGACTATAAAAAGAATAACAACATTAAACATATATAAATAAAAATGTTAAAAAATAGTAATCCAACACAAACCAATGCGTGGAAAGCATTGCAAAAACATTTTGCGGAAGTAAAAGACCGCCATATGCTTTCTCTATTTGAGAAAGACCCCGCTCGCGGGGAGAAATTTGCCATCAAATGGCACGACTTCTATGTAGATTATTCTAAAAACCGCATAGACGAAGAAACCCTTAAACTCCTTGTGCAACTCGCTGACGAATGTCACCTTAAAGATGCTATCGAAAAGTACTTCGGTGGCGACCTTATCAACAACACCGAAAAACGTGCGGTTTTGCACACCGCCCTTCGCGCACCCGAAAATAGCGTGATAAACGTAGATGGCAAAAACGTAATGCCCGAAGTAGTAGCTGTAAAACACAAAATCAAACAGTTCGGCGAAGAGGTCATCAGTGGCAAACGCAAAGGTTATAGCGGTAAAGCCTTTACCGATGTGGTGAACATTGGTATCGGTGGCTCTGACCTCGGTCCGGCAATGGTAACTGAGGCGCTTAAATTCTATAAGAATCACCTCAACGTACATTTCATCAGCAATGTAGATGGTGACCACGTGCTCGAAACTATCAAGCACCTCAACCCCGAAACTACCTTGATAGTGATTGTATCTAAAACATTCACAACACTCGAAACCCTTTCGAATGCGCTTACTGTAAAAGAATGGTTCCTCAAATCAGGCTCAGAAAAAGATATTGCTAAACACTTTGTAGCGGTGTCTACTAACTTGCAAGAAATCGATAAATTCGGTATAGACCCTGATAACGTATTCCCTATGTGGGACTGGGTAGGCGGACGCTTCTCGTTGTGGAGTGCCGTAGGCTTGAGCATTGCCCTATCAGTAGGTTATGATAATTTTGATAAGTTGCTCAAAGGAGCTCACGCTATGGACGAGCATTTCCGCACTGCTCCTTTTGAGAAGAATATTCCAGTAGTATTGGCATTGCTCAGTGTGTGGTACAACAACTTCTACGGAGCCGAAAGTCAGGCGATCATTCCTTATACTCAGTATTTGCACCGCTTGGCTGCGTACCTACAACAAGGTATAATGGAAAGTAACGGTAAACAAACCGATCGTGATGGCAACCCTGTAAGTTACCAAACTGGGGTAATCATCTGGGGTGAACCAGGAACGAACTCTCAACACGCGTTCTTCCAACTTATTCACCAAGGTACTAAATTGATACCTACTGATTTCATTGGCTTTAAACACTCATTGCACGGCAATACCGACCACCACAACAAGCTAATGGCTAACTTCTTTGCACAAACCGAAGCTCTTTTAAAAGGTAAAACCGAAGCCGAAGTGCGTAAAGAAATGGGTGACAAGGTAAACGAAGCCTTAGTGCCTTTCAAAGTGTTTACAGGAAACCGCCCTACAACCTCTATCCTCATCGATAAACTCACCCCTGAAAGTTTGGGTAGCCTTATCGCAATGTATGAGCATAAGATTTTTGTAGAAGGTGTGATTTGGAACATCTATAGTTACGACCAATGGGGCGTAGAGCTCGGCAAACAGTTGGCAAGCAAAATCCTTAAAGACATCACCGCTAGCGAACTCTCTGCTCACGACAGTTCCACAACCAATTTATTAAAACAATTCAAAAAATAGGTTTCAGGTATCAGGTTTCAGGGGTTATACTTAACACCTGAAACCTGACCTCTAACACCTAACATCTGAAAATGATTCACATTAGAACAGCCGAAGAAATAGAACTACTACACCAAGCAGCCCAAGTAGTATCACGCACTTTGGGGATAATGGCAAAAGAAGTAAAACCAGGGGTAACGACCCTATATTTAGATAAAATCGCCGAAGAGTACATCCGTAGTCAAGGGGCTATCCCAGGATTTTTGGGTTTGTATGGCTTCCCTAACACCCTATGTATGAGTCCTAATGCGCAAGTAGTACACGGTATCCCTAACGACCGCCCATTGCAAGAAGGCGACATCATCTCAATAGATTGTGGGGCACTGAAAAACGGTTACTATGGCGACCACGCTTATACTTTCGAAGTAGGCGAAGTAGCCCCCGAAGTAAAAGAACTCTTGCGCGTAACCAAAGAATCACTGTATATAGGTATCCGTCAGTTTCGTCCGGGTAACCGAGTAGGTGATGTAGGGCACGCTATACAACAACACTGTGAGGCACACGGCTATGGAGTAGTGCGCGAACTCGTCGGTCACGGCGTAGGGCGCAAAATGCACGAAGACCCCGAAATGCCTAACTACGGCAGACGCGGTAATGGTAAAAAATTCAAAGACGGAATGGTAGTAGCCATAGAGCCTATGATTAATTTAGGTACTAAGAGCATACGCCAACTCAAAGACGGTTGGACAATCCTCACCGCCGACGGCAAACCTTCTGCCCATTTTGAACACGATGTAGCTCTGATTGACGGCAAACCTAAATTGCTCTCCACCTTCAAGTACATATACGAAGCCTTAGGCATTGAAAGCAATGAAGAAGACGAGTTTTTGCTCAATTAGATGAATGAACACCTTTATTTCCAATATCTCTGACAATTCTGAACCTTATGTAAAGGTTTCAGAAGCTGAACTACACTCTATAGATGAAGGTTTAGAAGAGGCAAAAAAAGGTGTCTTTATTCCTC
>NZ_KB291192.1:6123-15158 GCF_000318255.2 Capnocytophaga sp. oral taxon 380 str. F0488 | reverse complement strand
TTTTAGTGTAAACCTATTTCAGGATATGACAGTTGAGAAAGAGTGTAGGTGGGCAGTGTTTTAAACAAAAGATGAGGGGAGGAAGAGGAACTATTTTTGGTTATCTCATCAAGATGTTATACTTTTGCATTATTAGTTAGTATTTTTACAAATTCTTTTAATTGCAAGAAGACTTATTTGTTTGTTGAGAAATGATAAACAAGTTGCTAAAAAATTGGATATTCTTACTTTCCTTACTAGTTATTGTCTTAGCCTTTTTTCTTTCATATATTTTCCCAGATTTATGGATAAGGGAGGGGTTCAGTAATGGCTTTTTTAAAGGAGGTTTCTATTTCTGTGGGTTTTTTTCTGCTTTATGGTTGTTACAAAATCACGTGATTCTTTTTAGAAAAGAAAAATGTTTACGTTCACTTATAATATGTGTAGGAGCCGCAACCGTTTTTTTGTGGACATATAAGCATAAAATCACATTTCGTATGGATCTACTCTTACTTTTTTTATGTGGTTTTTATTCTTTAGTTTACCGAAAATGGATAATGCCCGATAGAGTAATGATTGTTTTCTTTTTGCTGATAATATTGCGGTTTTTAGGAATACTATGGACAGAAGACAAATCTTTTGCTTGGGAAGATGTTAATACAGATAAACTCTATTTTTTACTATTTGCTTTTATTACTTGCATTGGTTTTCGTACAAAAGAACAAGAGAGTATGAGTTTTATTACTCTATGTTTTAAGTTGTTTTTATTATTGCTTACCTTGAATATAAGTGCTTATATTTTTATACAAAAAGCTATAAATCTTCATTTTTTTAGTTTTTTGGCTTTTAATAAAGGTTATATGAATTATTATGAGCTCTTATTAGGATGGTCTATTTTTAAGCATCCTAGTTTTATAGCTTGGATAATGCTTGTAATATGGGGATTAGGCGTTTTGGTGTGGAGGAAGAATAAAGAACTTATATCATTACCAGAAGTTATTTTGTATGGAGTTCTCTTGTTTTGTTTTGTTTTTATGCTACAAGCGAGAGTAGCTATAATAGGTTTCCCTTTATGTCTTTTGATATTAGGCTGGTTTTATATTTCTAAAGAATGGACTATTCGAAAGCGTATTATAACTGAAATAGGATTGTTTTCAATGGGCTTATTAGGTATTTATTGGTTAGTTACTCATACGACTTTTTTTGCTGATTCTGCGCGAGAAAAAATGTTTATAAAAGCAAAAGAAAGTATTAATAATCATTTTATAATAGGGGCAGGCACCTCCTATGAAAAACTTCTAGCAAAGGAAACGATAGGATTAGTGCACATTCACAATGATTTTTTAGCTACATTTATTGATTTAGGAATAGTTGGGTTTTCTTTACTTTTATTATGGATATTCACTATTTACCAAAAAGGAATTTACAATAAGGATAATTATATTATATATTGTCTTATGATTTTTCTCTTATTTATGAATACGGATGTTATTTTAAATTATCAACCAGGGGTATTTATTTTACTTCCTTTTTTAATATTTATTTTTTTTAAGCAGGAGAAAACACTTAATTTATACTATAATAAGGGTTGAAAGAGATGTAGAATATTATTCCAAATAGAGATAGTATCTTTTTCCTCTCGTTCCATTGAGTAGTTAGATAGTATAAAATCAGAAGCTTTCTTTCCTTTTTCTATGATTATTTCAGGAGACTTTTCATAAATCAATAGTAGCTCTTCTACTTTCCTTACATATTCTATGATGTTACCTCCCTCTATGGAAGAAGAAAATTTAGGATTAAAATATTCTCTACCTCCTTCTCCGTGGTAACCAATCACATAGCAACCACAAGCCATAGCTTCTATTGGTGGAAGTCCAAAACCCTCTCGATGATTGAAACTTAAAAAGAAAACACTTTCTTTCATTATATTAGCGACCTCTAGTTCGTTTTTATTATCAATAGACACTAAACTCCAGTTACTAAGCACTCCCCTAAGTTTGAGAATAAGGATTACTTGGCGTACATCATCAGTTAACTTTCGAGGCATAAAGCATATTTGTTTTTGCTTTTTAGAAGAATAAGAAAAAATCGAAGTGTCAATACCTAAGGTCATTTTATATGTGTTTAACTTAGGGAAAGTATAATTCATATAAGTTAAAGCATCTTTAGAAGCAACAATTGTTGCTAAAATATTAGGGTTATTATAAGGTGTTTGAGTATATTCTTTTTCAAAAAAATAGTGGTTGAAAGTATAATAGCAGTTTTGATTAAAGATTACTTTCTTAATATTTTGGGCTATCCTATCTATTTTATCACCGTATATTTCAGGAAAAACTAATATAGTATTCTTGTCCATAGGAATACTTCTCTTGTTTAAAAACCATAGTTTTATTTTTTTTATAAAAGTAATTTTTCTATTCCCAAGTATATATTTTAGTAATTTAAATAAGTAAGGACTATATGATATTTGTGCATCACTATGAAACCACTTTTGCTTACTTTTACCTTGTAGTAGAACAGAGGCATTAAAGCCATTTTTTTTTAATGTTTCTGCTTGGCGGAAAATCTGTTTTACCCCACCACTCATAAAATTGTTATTAGGGCAAAGAAAGAGTATTTTAGTTTCCATTAATAATATTATGAATCCAATTTTTAATATGGTATTTTTCTCTTAGTTTTATATCTATTTCTTGATAGTCAGTTTTAAAAAATTCCAAAGGGATAGTAATGTTGTCAATATCTTCTATAACAAAGATGTTATTAGGATTGTAAAAATCATAATTTACAATATCTTTATTAGTGGTAATAAGTTTTTTTCTTAGTCCTATAGCCTCATATGGACGAAAAGACAACCCTTTTTGGTGAGGATGTGCAATATCCAAAATAATTTTACTATCTAAATAGTATTTATATGATTTTGAAAAAGGAATAATTTCTTTAATACGTTCAATACTTTTAGGGAGTCTTTGCCGCCTACGTGCAAACATCTTTCCTTTGACTGAAATATTATGTTCATCAAAATATTTAAAGATACGTTCAGCAACTTTTATTCTCTCATCATAGGTGGCTAAATAACAAACATCGTATAGGTTATTTGAATCATTATTATTTTCTGCAAAGTAGAAATTAGTAATCTTTTTTAGATGGTACTTTACACAATCATCTGGTTCAAAACTATAGATAATGTTAAAATCTTCTAAATATTTCTTCTGCATAGGTATTTTTTCAATACTATCCCAAAAGATAACTACTGATAGTTTTGTTTTCTTTAAAGCTATTTCTATCTGATTATTAGTTAGAAGGTATGGGGCGTTTATTAGTAAAACATCATAATCATTACTTTCGTTAATAAATTTAATAAACTCTTTTATATATTCATCTTTTTTTTTCTCTTTTAGATTTCTTCCTAAAAGAGTTTTTAAAAAGAAGTTGTAAATCCTTTCCCCCCAATTTTTATATTGGTACTTAAAGTTTGAGACTATATAGCTCACATCACAATCACTATATTCTTTTAATCCCTTAAGAACAACTTCATTGAAACCATAATAGTCGGGGGCGATGAACAAAAGCTTCCTTTTCATTATTTTAATAATTGTTTTATCCAACTTGAAAAACTGTATTTATCTTGTATCTCTTTTTCTAAAGGTTGATAAGGAGCGTTTAAAAACTCATCAAAGTTATCAAAAGAACCTTTTTCAATTATAAATATATTATTGGGATTATAAAAATCATACTCCTTCACTAAAAGATTGTTTGTTATTAGTTTTTTACCATAGCCAATACTTTCAAATGTCCTAAACGAAAGTCCATTATGTATAGGGTTATGTAAATCTAATAAATATTCTGATTTTTGCATTTTCAAAATACTTTCTTTAAAGCTAAATTCCTTATCAATTATTTTAAACTTATAATGATGAGATTTTTTCCGCTCTGAAACTAAAAAAATATTAGGGGTCAATCCTTCGTCTTCTAACAAAGTACTTATTTGCTCCAACAATAATACTCTATTTTTCATATAAGTACCTACAAAGAAAACAGTTTTAGGAGTTACTACTTCTTTTGAGATTATATTATCAAAATAGAAATTAGTAGTATGTTTTAGGCGCCTGCTTAAATTCAAATCTTTCTTGTCAAAAACATAGAATTTATCAAATAAGTTGATATACTTCTTAGCTAAAGGATATCTATTTAAACCGTCCCATTGATAAGCTACTGTTTTCTTAGATAATTGTTTTACCTTATCTATGACCTCAAAATCAAATAAATCTGGGCGGATGAAAAGAGCATAATCAGCTTTTTTGATGTGTGATAATTGGATCAGTATGTCTTCTTTTGCCTTCTTATTTTTGATAGAAGGTTTATAACTTCTGTCACCAAAAAATAGTTTCTTATATCCGTGAGTAATTTTATCTTTCAAAGAAATGGCATTTGTTCTATTAGATATATCCAATACAAAAACCTCAAAGCCTAAAAACTCTAAATTATCTTTGAATTGTTCAAGTAACCCAAAGTGGTTAGGCATTGCTATAATTATTGTTTTTCCCTCAAAATCCTTCTGTTTCATCTTTTATAAATTGTGCCCAAATCTCTCTGTTTTCTTTTTCCCACCGATGGCACCCCATAGGCAGAATTTGGTTGTTAAAAGCAAGTGCTTTTCTTACTTTATTTTCAATAGAAAAAAGACAAGCTTCTTTATAGTTTGGTTTTTTAAAATCAATCCCATTTCGCTTAGGTTCTATACTAAAAAAAACATCTTCAGCATAAAAGGTACTTCTGTTAGAAGGTTTTAGATACACAGCAGTTTGTTCGGTAAGCTGTTTTAATACTTCTATGAATTTTTCTCTTTTTCGCAGAGAGAAACCTCCGTTGCCTACCTCATTATAAAGCAAAATTTTGTTTTTTTGAGTTTTCCGATTGCCTTTATAGTTTATAGCTTGCTTTATAAAACAGATTGAGCTATCCCAAATTTTCTTAATAATAGGGGCTTTCTCTCTGCGACGAATCCAAGGAGCTCCTATATAATCATAATCTTTTTTACACCAAAATAATAAGTCATCTCTAAAGATATACGCATCAGTCTGATAGATAAGTATATATTTTTCAGTAAAAGCCTCGTAAAAATCTATACTAAGCATCAGTTGATTATAACCATCAATACTTTTAAAATAGGCATCATCGAAATCTCTAAAAGTAACCTTACCAAACTCTTCATAAGCTCTTATATCTAAACTTTTAGGGTGAACGAAGGTAATAGGATATTCCTTTAATACTCTAAAAACACGTTTGATAGAGATTATATCATTGCCAGACGGCTCTTCTTTATATATAGGGATAACTATATTTACCATTTTTCTTTTTAATTTAGAAAAGGCAAAGATAAAACCATTTTTTAAAAAACAAAATTACTTCAATAACTACTTACAAGGATTATTCGCTCTTTCCACTATCTTTCTCTGCTCCTGTCTGAACAAGCGTATCCACCTCCTCATCGATTAGCATCTTCATATACTCATCAAGCTCTTGTGATTTCATAAACGGACTCGCCTTCGCTCTGAGCACCTCTACTTGTCTTTCGTAAAAATCCTTATCCAAAGACGCTATGAGCAATAATAATTCTCCATAGCGGTCTATGGTATACTGTATTCTGGCAGTATTAGCATATCGCTCATCTGGCGATAAGTGTGCGTAATAATTCAGTTCTTCTTGATATTTCCCAAATATCTGCAAGGCTAGTTTACGAGCGGTTTCTTTCTCACCTACTTTAAAATAACCTTGTACAAAAGGATCGAGAGTAAAGTAATAGCCATAAGCCTCCAAAGGCATATGCTTCATTCCGATATCCAAGATATCTTTGGCTTTATTTAATTTGCCTTCTTCTATTAGTTTTTCGGTAAGACGAGCCAAATTACCACGGAAGATAATACTGTTCTTACGCGTTTCGGGGTCTAAGTAAATACCTGCTTTACCCATATTGCCCCAATCCCATTTCTTTATGATGTCGTACATCAAATTACTGTCTATACGACCCATATCAAAGGGGTGCTTTTTATCGATTTCTGTTTTAATAGGCACAAGTTTGTACACCAGTCCATCTAATTGTAAGTACTCCTTCATCCAGATATACTCAGCAGAGTCCATACTACCTCCGGAGAAGTATATCGGGCGTTTCCAATCGTTATAAGCCAAAATATCCAGCATCACAATACGTGCTTTATCGATGGCACTAGGGAGCGTGATATCTATATAATCTACTATTTTATCAGCATCTTCGGGTTTTACAATACCGCTCTTTAGTACGTTTTCTTTATTTACAGGAATCCGTATTTTGTTTGTAGGGTAGTAGTTAAAGGTTCTACTTTCACTACTACTGCTACTGAGCTGTGTATTGGGGTCATCGCTGGTTACCCATTTCACAAAGTCTTTAATGTTCCAGCGGTTCTCGGTGCGTTTTTGGAAATACACCCCTTCACGTACCCCGTGAGCATATTGTTTGTGCACCATTTCACCTGGGATAGGACTACTTTGGTACGCTTGGCGCTTCATTTGGTCGATATACCAATCCGTTTGCAACAAGCTGGTATTAATTACCCGTACATCGGTGCGATAGCCTTCTATTTCTTGGGCATACCACAGTAAGAACGTATCGTTATCGCCAATGGTGAATATCATAGCGTCTTTATCTTTAGCTACCGAGCTCAAATAAGCGTCCGCAATAAACTCTGCCGAATACTTTTGCGAGCGGTTGTGGTCGTCCCAATTCTCACTTGCCATCAGCACAGGTACAGCAAGCAAACTCGCTACCACTGCCAAAGGCGCCCCTATTCGTGGCGAAAGCACCCTCTTAAGTGTGTGGAATAACCCGTATACACCCACTCCTATCCATATAGCAAAAGCGTAGAACGAACCTACTAACGCATAATCTCGCTCTCGCGGTTCAAACGGTCGTTCGTTGAGGTATATTTTCATTGCCAAACCCGTAAAGAGGAAAAGCATCATCACTACCCACGTTTGGCGTTCGCTCTTCGTCGCCATAAAAAATAACCCTAAGAGTCCTAAGAGCAAAGGCAGGAAATAGTAAGTATTACGAGCTTTATTGTTCAGCACATCGGCAGGAAGGTTGTCTTGCGACCCAAGGCGGAAACTATCAATAGGCTTAATGCCCGATAGCCAGTTACCGTGGTCATTCTCCATCTTGCCTTGCACATCGTCTTGCCTGCCTATAAAGTTCCAAGCAAAATAGCGGAAGTACATATACCCAAACTGATACTCGAACAAGTAGTGCATATTCTTCCAAAAACTTGGCTTCTCTACTTCTATATAGTCCCGATATTCGGTAAGGAATTGGTCGTAACGCTCAGGCGGAAGCGGTTGTATTTGCATTTGCCTTTGCACTTCTTGTAAGAACTGATAGAGCTTCGGCTCGTTATACGCTTCTTCTTTTATTCTAAACGTAAGTAGCCCTGTGAGCTTCATATAATTCGCCGCGTGTTGCGCACTCCACATTCTCGGCAAAACACCCTCTTGTTTGCTATTCGATGCCATCTGAGCGTTTTTGTACTGATTCACGATGATGTATTTGCCTAAGGCATAATCGCGCTCGTATTTTGGCTTCGCATCTTCATACGGGTTTTCTTCGTCTAATCCAGCGTATTTATCCGAATACATAGGACCGTAGAACAAATGCGTTTCGGGGTATTGTTCAAGGTTGTAATAAGCTAATAGCAAACGCGCATCAGTCGGACTGTTCTCATTGATAACCGTATCAGCATTCGCCCGAATAGGTATCATTAGCCAAGACGAAAACCCTATAAACACAAACAACAAGCATAAAATGCCCGTTTGCAAGCGCACTTTGTTTTGCTTATAAGCGTAGTTCAGCGTAAAATAGAAAAACGCAATAACCGAGAGTCCCGCAATAATAGTCCCTGAGTTGAACGGCATACCGAAGCTATTCACAAAAAATACTTCCAAATAACCAAAGTACGCCAACGTGTAAGGTAATATCAGTTTAAATATCAACAGCAAAATAGCGATAGAAACTACATTAGCAATGATGAAGTTCACTACCGTTTTCTTGTAGTTACTCTTGAAGAAATAAAGCATACCAATAGCAGGAATGGTCAGTAACGCCATAAAATGCACCCCAAACGACAGCCCCACTACTAACGATATCAGTAACAACCAGCGGTCGCCACGTGGTTCGTGCAAACTGTCCGTCCACTTAATGCCCAGCCAAAACATAGCCGACATAAATAGCATTGCCATTGCATACACTTCTGCTTCCACCGCGTTAAACCAAAAACTATCCGAGAAAGTATAGGCAAGAGCCCCTACAAACCCACTTCCCAAAACAGCGATAAACTGCCCTTGGGTAAGCGTAGCAGGCGTTTTTTCTTCAACAGAATCGGTTCTTTTTAAAGCGATTTTCTTGGTCAAATTTACGATGATGAAGTACAAGAAAAGAACCGTAAAAGCACTCGATAAAACCGACATATAATTCACAAACAGCGCAATCTTATCCGAGTTGGGAGCAAAAGCAGCTATAAAAGCGCCCATCATTTGGAATAAAGGCGCTCCGGGAGGGTGACCCACTTCCAATTTCGCTGAGGTAGCAATATACTCGCCACAATCCCAAAAGCTAACCGTAGGTTCTACCGTAAGCCCATAAGTGATAAGAGCTACGGCAAAAACAGCCCACCCCACAATGAGGTTATATTTCTTAAATTGATTATCTGTCATCAGTACTTTATATTTCAAAGTGCAAAGGTAAGAAACAATTACCAAATGAGCAAATTTGTCAATCAGATATACCCCCCTCGCCCCCTCACTATATTCCCCTTTGGAGCCAGTTCACGACAGTTGGGTCTGTGCCCCGCAAAAGTAGAGTATGTGATAGGAGGGATATTTGTTATCACTATACTTTGCCAAAGGTGCGAGCCGCACAGGCAGTGTGAGCCACACAGGCTGTTGAATTAGCAAATTTGGAGGGTTTAGGAGCTCGGAAGAAAACGGAAAAGTTCGGAAGAGGAGAGGGAGGATTTTTGGTGAAAAAAGGG
>NZ_KB291192.1:0-6103 GCF_000318255.2 Capnocytophaga sp. oral taxon 380 str. F0488 | reverse complement strand
ATACGAATCTTGGACGATTGGTATAGAAAGGGTGCGTAAGTGGTTGATTAATATTATAATACGACAGCGCTAAAAATGTTAAAAACGGGGTTTCGAGGCGAAAGAAAGAGGAGAGGTGCTAGGCCTTGTCATAGGCACTAGGGGGGAGTATGACGGAAAGGAGAAGGGATAATTAGAGAATTGGCAAATTAGAAAATTAGTAAATGGGGAAGTGTGAGGTCTTAGGTCATAGGCAATAAGGGGAAAATATCCCCCTACTCACATACTCCGCTCTTGCGGGGCACATACACAGCTGTCGCTGGCTACCTCTCTGAGGGGGAATGTGGCAACGGAAAGGTGGAGGTAAGATGGGGAAGTTTATAAGATAGAAAGTCTTTTATTTTGTCCACGAGAAAAGGCGCATATCTCCTGCTTCTAAGGTGTATGTTTTAGAGGTTGTCCAATCGACGGGGAGCAAGCGGGCTTCTTTGCTTACTTCTTGTACTTCGGCAGTGGCTTTTATCTCTAAGGGCAACGTTTTAAGAGGACTGTGGTTTACAATCATCAAATAGTAGCGTGCCCCGTTCTGCAAAAGCGAAACAGTTGCCCCTATATCACCTGTTTTGAGGACTTCAAAGTTTTTGGGCAATACCAATCTTTTAGTACCTGCGGGAATGCTTTTGCCGGTATGCCATACGTTGAGCATCTTTGCTCCTACGAACACGCCGGAAAGCTTCTGTACTTCGGCATTGGCTTGCGCTAATCGGTAATAGGTAGCATTTTTAGAGCCATCGGGCGCAATAGGCGCTTTGTAAGTTAGGTTATCAGGAGGGGTGGTATAGGTGAAGAACTGCATCAGTTGCGAACCATAGGCTAAGTTGGTGTACAGTTGCAAGCGGAGGTCGGCAAGAGTAGGTTCTGGGTATCCACCTTCACCGAGAGGGTGGGACGATGATAGCACGAGCGTCCATAGAGGAATGCGTAATTCTTTGGCTTTTGCCGAGAAGACTTCTAAGTTTTTATACCACAATCCGTTTACGGTTCTCTCTTTTGCTCCTTTGTTCAGTACGATAGGGTAGAAGGTAGAAGAGAGCATTTGCAGAGGGAGGGTGCGGGTGGCTTTTTCAAGATAAACATTAAAGGAGGCGCCTAATTGCTTTTCGGAAGTGTCTATTGAGAGGAAATTCACATAGCAGATGCCTTTTTTATCGATTTGCTGAAAGCGTTTCATCTTCGCAGCTATCTTATCTAAATCTTTCATTGAGGGTTCGTCTGCCATAAACCAGCCCGCCACAGCAGGGTGGTCTTTTAGGGCTTTAATGGTTGCTTCGGTATCGGTAGAGAGTTCTGAGCAACTTACAATACTCTTCATTTGTAGGTTTTGCATCTTATTTAAAGCCTCTTTCACTTGGGGAAGGGGGGAATAATAGGTGTACATATTGTAATTTAAGCCTGCTTGTTTCATCTCTTGATAGGCTTCAGTAGAGGATTGAGGGGAGAGTCCTATCCACGCCATCATTGGAAAGGGGGTGTTGCTGGAGATAAGAGAGCCATTATCTTCGCTGTTATTGTCTTTTTGGCAACTTGTGAAAAGGCATAAAGCGCTTAAAGCGATGTAAAGAAATCTTTTCATTTGGGTGATGTTTATGGTCTTGATAGTGCAAAAATACAAAATAAATTGTAAAAAAGGTGATGATATGAAAGAAAATGATTACTTTTGTCGCAATAGAAAAGGAAGAGTGGTTAATTTGTAATTTATGAAAGAGCTTATTTTTACATTCATTAGTTTAGGAGCACTGTGTAGTTATGCTCAGAACTTTCCTTTGCGTACTGATGTGCAGGAAGCTGAATTGAACGGCAAGGTGAAGCGAGTAACGGAAATTACTACCTATGAAGGGAACGTATTTAGAGGGGTTGATACTACTTTTTGTTCTTTTAATGAAAAGGGATTCGTTACTGAAAGCGAAACACGGTCGTTGCGGTTCTTTCACCAAGATACTATTAGGAAAATTATAAAAAATGTAGCTGACTATAAAAAGCGAAGGGTGGTAATGACCACCTATGATACCAAAGGGAAAGAAATAGAGAAAAAGATTAAAAAAACGAATGAAAAAGGTTTTCCTATTGAAGTGGAAATGATACACAATAAAACTAAAAGAATTAAGATGTTTTATCACTATGACCCTAAGAGTTGTGCGGTAACAATTACCACTGATAGTAAAGAAACAAGTTTTAAAGGATTGCTTAGCTATGATACTGAAGGGCGCTTACTTACTGAAGAAACGTATATAGATGAACAAGTAAGACCCATAAACAAACTTAGTTATACTTATAACCGCAAAGGTTTTGAGGAAAAGAGAGTTGTAGAGACTTTTTTTCCTAATAAAGACAAAAGAAAGCTAACGTATCGTTACCGATACGATACTGAAGGCAGTGCAGCCCAAATAAAACAATATGAAGAGGAGACACTGATTTATACTAGTGAACGCAAGATAGAATATTATTAATGGTTTAAAAATAAATATAAATGAAAAGAACGATTTTAATGCTCCTTATTGTCTTTGGAGCACTCTCTTGTAGTAAAGAGGATATTAAGAGATTAGAAGGAAAGGTAGATGTTACCGTCTACGTAAAAGACAACAACGGTACACCCTTAAAGAATTGGGAGGTATATGCTTACGATGAATGGGCGTGGGAACACAAAAGTGACTCGCACCCTACTTTTCACGCGAAGCGGTCGGCGACTGATGATGAGGGGATAGCCTCGTTTGTACTGAGTGTAGATGTGATTGATGAGCAGGAAGTGTATCAGTTTGTGGTGTATTACACTGAGGACAATGCAGGGAAGAAGAATCTTTCGGGCACTGAAATTACTAAGAACAGTTTGAAAACAGTGAAAACGGTTACCCTTAAAGCGAAAGAAAAATCAACGATTACAATTACGTTGTAGTAGTTATCGGACAGGTTTGCCCCTTGAAACTTAAAAACGCTAAAACATTATGGATAAGAACAGTGTTTTACAGTACAAAAATCTGTTTGACGGCATTACTCATTATATAGAAAGTGAAGATGCCAAAGAGAAAATAGAAGTGTGGTTTGCCCGTGAGTTACAAACCATATTGGGCTATGCCCGATGGGAGAACTTTTCGGTAGCGATACACCGAGCAGTTGCTTCGTGTAAGTCGCAACAAATCAATGTAGATGACCATTTTCGTGAGGTCACGAAAATGGTCGAGTTAGGTAGTGGTTCCAAGCGTGAAATAATGGATTTTATGCTTACTCGTTACGCCTGCTATCTCATTGCACAGAATGGCGACCCTAAAAAGGAGGAAGTAGCTTTTGCTCAGAGTTATTTTGCTGTACAAACCCGTAAGGCGGAACTCATAGAAGAACGGCTCAATTTACTCTCTCGTTTAGAAACACGCGACAAACTCAGAAGTGCCGAAAAGCAACTCTCACAGAATATTTATGAGCGTGGCGTTGATGATAAAGGCTTTGCGCGTATCCGCTCCAAAGGCGATACCGCTCTTTTTGGCGGACATACTACTGAGGATATGAAGCTGCGGTTAGGAATAAAAGCCAACAGACCTTTAGCAGATTTCTTACCAACGCTTACCATTGCCGCTAAGAACCTCGCTACCGAAATGACTAATTACAATGTGGAAAGTAATGATTTGCACGGCGAATCTGCCATCACACACGAGCACATACAAAATAACCAAACCGTCCGACAAATGTTAGGACAACGTGGTATCAAGCCAGAAGAATTACCTCCCGCCGAAGATATTAAGAAATTGGAGCGCAAAGTAGCTCGTGATGAGAAAGCAATTGCCGAAAACTCTCAAAAATTACCTAAAAACTAAAATAATAATAACTTACCTGTTACCTATGCTAAGATTCACCGCTCTTACTACCGCACAAAACCGCAAACCGGTGGCGGTACCCGAAAATGGCAAACGCTCAGAACTGTTTGCCCAAAATGTATTCAACGAAGAGGCTATGCGCCAACTGATGACCCGCGATGCCTTTGCCGCTGTAATGAACGCCATACACAATGGCACTAAAATAGACCGCCGTGTAGCCGACCAAGTGGCGACCGCTATGCGCGATTGGGCAATCTCCAAAGGCGCTACCCATTACACCCACTGGTTCCAACCTCTTACAGGGGGTACTGCCGAAAAACACGACGCTTTCTTTGAACCCGTTACCCGCGACCGCGCTATCGAACGCTTTGGAGGCGGACAGCTCGTACAACAAGAGTCTGATGCTTCCAGCTTTCCCAATGGCGGTATCCGCAATACTTTTGAGGCACGTGGCTATACGGCTTGGGATCCATCTTCACCGCCTTTTGTCTACGGCACCGTGCTTTGTATCCCTACAATATTCATTGCCTATACCGGCGAGGCGTTAGACAATAAAACGCCTTTGCTCAAAGCCCTTAGCGCTCTCGATCAAGCTGCTACCGAGGTAGCCCGCTATTTCGACAAGAATGTGAGCAAAGTAACTACTACCTTAGGCTGTGAGCAAGAGTACTTCCTCATTGATAAAGCTCTTGCCAATACCCGCCCCGATTTGATGATTACCGGCAGAACGCTTTTAGGACATCAGGCGGCGAAAGGACAACAGTTAGACGACCACTATTTAGGGGCAATTCCAAGCCGTGTGTTGGCTTTTATGCGCGATTTGGAACAAGAGTGTCTATTGCTTGGTATCCCCGTGAAAACGCGCCATAATGAGGTCGCACCTAACCAGTTTGAGTTGGCGCCTATTTTTGAAGAAGCCAACCTTGCTGTCGATCAAAACTCCCTGCTGATGGACGTGATGCGCAAAGTAGCCGAGCGTCATAGCTTTGTAATCCTATTCCACGAAAAACCTTTTGCAGGGGTGAATGGGTCGGGCAAGCATAACAATTGGTCGCTTGTTACCGATACGGGCGTAAACCTTTTAGCACCCAGCAAAACACCTATCAAGAACTTGCAATTCCTCACTTTCTTCATCTGCACTATCAAGGCAGTATGCGAATATGAACCTTTGTTAAGGGCATCGGTAGCATCGGCGACTAACGATTACCGATTAGGTGCCAATGAAGCACCGCCTGCCATTGTATCGGTGTTTATAGGCGAACAGCTTACCCAAGTGTTGGACGCCTTAGAAGTATCGTCTGATAACCTATCTCCCGAAGAAAAAACCGAACTTAAACTGAATGTAGTAGGCAAAATACCCGACCTTTTCCTCGACACTACCGACCGCAACCGTACCTCGCCTTTTGCCTTTACGGGTAACAAGTTCGAGTTCCGAGCAGTAGGCTCTAAAGCCAACTGTGGCAAGCCTACAATGGTACTGAGCACCATTGTAGCTCAGCAACTCACCGACTTTAAGAAAGCAGTTGATGCGCTCATCGAAGGGGGCAAGAAGAAAGAAGATGCTATCTTTAAAGTATTGCGCCGCTACATTAAGGAAAGTAAGAAAATACGCTTTGAAGGCGACGGCTATAGCAAAGAATGGGAGGAAGAGGCTGCCCGCCGTGGACTGTCAAACCATAAAACGACACCTGAGGCGCTGAAAGAAAACATCAGTGAGAAGGCTGTGGCTTTGTTTGAAAGTACAGGAGTCCTCAGCAAAGTAGAGCTTTTAGCGCGTTATGAAATTGGCTTAGAAGAATACGTGAAAACCGTACAGATAGAATCGCGTGTGCTTGGGGATATTGCTCGCAATCACGTGGTGCCTACTGCCGTGCGTTACCAAAACACGCTTATTGAGAACGTAAAAGGCTTAAAAGAAATCTTTGGCGATAGCTATCAAGAAGTCGCTGCCGAGCAATTGGAGCTCATACGCCATATTTCCGAGCATATCAAGGTGATCCACAGTCAGGTAGAGGCAATGGTAGAGGCGCGCAAGCACGCTAATCACTTACCCGATTTTGAAGCCAAAGCCGATGCTTATTGCACGCAAGTAAAACCTTTCTTTGAGGTAATACGCTACCATTGCGATAAGCTTGAACTTATGGTAGACGACGAACTTTGGACACTGACGAAATACCGGGAGCTGTTTTTTAATTAGCAAATTAGAAGATGAGAGAATGAGAAAATTAGGTGCGAGCCGCACAGGCAGTCGTAGCACGACG
>NZ_KB291191.1:0-70817 GCF_000318255.2 Capnocytophaga sp. oral taxon 380 str. F0488 | reverse complement strand
GTAGACCCACTGTAGACCCACTGTAGACCCACTCATCATTCGTTTACCCTATAAGCTTCTTATAAGCTTTATATAATCCTCTCCCAATTTCTCCATTAACCATTAACCACTAACCATTAATTAAAATTTTGCTCATTTGCTAATTATTCTCTACCTTTGCACTCCAAATTAACAAAGACATTATGATTTATGAAATATGTGCCAGCTCATTCGAGTCGGCTAAAAATGCACAAGAAGCAGGTGCTACTCGCATTGAATTATGCAGTGAATTGGGAGTAGGAGGCATCACTCCCAGCTACGGATTGATTAAAAAAGTAATGGACGAACTGAGCATCGGCAATTGTGTGCTGATACGTCCACGCAGTGGCGATTTCACTTATACCGAAGAAGAATTCGATGTAATGTTGCGCGATATTGTTCTTTGCCGTGAGTTAGGTTGTATGGGCGTAGTAACGGGTGTGTTGCACCGCGATAATACCATTGATGAAGAACGCACCGCACGCCTCATTGAAGCCTCTGGTGATATGGAATTTATCTATCATCGCGCTTTCGACTGTGCCCCCGACCCCATTGTAGCTATTCAAACCTTGAAACGTTTGGGAGTGAAACGCATTCTCACCTCAGGAGGTAAGAAATCGGCTATTGAGGGGCTCGCTCTTCTAAAAGAACTCAATCGCATTGGCGGAGGACAACCTACTATTATGCCCGGTGGTGGTATCAATGCGCAAAGTATCGTGCAGATAAAAGCTGCCGGTTTTACCGAAGTACATTTCTCAGGTACTGTTTTCGAAGATTTAGGTACTACCTTACCTTTCTCGTTCAAAACAGAAAGTTTTTTAGATGAAAGAAAAAGACCTATTTCTAACGTTAAAGTTATTCGTGAGATTATTAGCAAATTAGCAAATTAACGAATAGGCAAATATTCTATGATTTATATTATACTTATCAGTATCTTTACGCTGTATTTCTTATTGAGTTTTTATGCTAGCAGAAGTTTAAAGACTCTTGCCGCAGCACGATGGATACATTGGACTTTTTGGGGAATAGCAATAGCGATTGTTCTCAACCTTCTTTATCATTGGTTCAACAGAGGTAAAACGGTGTGGAGTGCTCCTCAGCAATATGCTGTGGCAGGACTTCTCACGTGGCTCATCATCTGCTTGTTTGTCAGTTTGCCTTTGCTTATAGAAGATATTACTCGTCTTATACGCGCTTTTTTCAGCAGGAAAAAGCAAAACGCTCCTCGTTTGCCCTCACGACGCAAGTTTATCAGTTTGCTAGGTTGGGGCTTGGCAGCCATTCCTTTTGCCTCTATCCTCTACGCTATTTTTAAAGGAAAGTACAATTACAAGGTATGGAAGTACACCCTTTATTTTCCCGACCTTCCTAAGGCGTTCGACGGCTATCGAATTACTCAAATCTCGGATATTCACTGTGGAAGTTTTGACAATTATGAAAAGATACGTTACGGAGTAGAACTTATCAATGCTCAAAAGAGTGATGTCATTCTTTTCACAGGCGATTTGGTAAATAACTTGGCAGAGGAGGTTCACGATTGGAAAAGCTTGTTTGCTACGTTGCACGCTCCTGATGGTGTCTTTTCTATTATGGGTAACCACGATTATGGCGATTACTCTTCTTGGGAAAGCGTTGAAGCCAAGCGCAAAAACTTAGAACACCTGTTTGATTTACAAAAGGAAATGGGTTGGGACTTGCTCCTCAATGAACATCGCTATTTAGAACGCAATGGCGAAAAGATTGCCCTTATAGGCGTTGAAAACTGGGGGCGCGGCAGGTTCTCTAAATACGGCGACCTCAATAAAGCTATGGAGGGAGTAAACGAAGAAGATTTTAAAATACTGATGAGCCACGACCCTACTCATTTTCAAGAAATTGTTTTGCCCGAGAGAAAGAACATAGCGCTCACCCTTAGCGGTCATACACACGGAATGCAGTGTGGGATTGAAATACCCCAATGGCGATGGAGTCCCTCACAATATATTTATAAATATTGGGGAGGTATGTATAAAGAAGGAGCGCAATATTTAAACGTAAATCGTGGGTTTGGGTATCACGCATTCCCTGGAAGGTTAGGCGTATGGCCTGAAATTACTGTCATAGAACTCAAACAAGGATAATATAACTTTTGCGAAGATTATTATGGATACATTTTTAAAGGAATTAGAAAGTCTAAATGCTCCTCAACGTGCTGCCGTGCTTCAAAAAGATGGACCTATCATCGTGATAGCAGGAGCAGGCTCTGGTAAAACTCGCGTGCTTACTTATCGCATAGCCAACTTGATGAGAGAAGGTGTAGATGCTTTCAATATCCTTGCTCTTACCTTTACTAATAAGGCTGCCAACGAAATGAAAAAGCGTATTGCCAGTCTTGTAGGCAACAACGAAGCAAAGAACCTATGGATGGGTACATTCCACTCTGTTTTTGCTAAAATCTTGCGCATCGAAGCCGATAAATTGGGATATCCTCAAAATTTTACTATATATGACACTCAAGATTCCCAACGTCTTATTAATGGCATCATTAAAGAGATGGAGTTAGACAAGGATATCTATAAGTATAAACGAATACAATCGCGTATTTCTTCCTTTAAAAACAGTCTTATTACGGTGAGAGCCTATTTTAATAATCCTGAACTAATGGAAGCTGATGCAATGGCAAGACAACCACGTTTAGGAGAAATTTATCAAGAATATGTAGACAGGTGTTTTAAAGCAGGAGCAATGGATTTTGACGATTTGTTGCTGAAAACAAATGAACTCCTCAATCTATATCCTGATGTATTAGCAAAATATCAAAATAGGTTTAGGTATATTCTCGTAGATGAGTATCAAGATACCAATCACTCTCAATATCTTATCGTGAAGGCTTTGGCAGACCGTTTTCATAACATTTGTGTAGTAGGAGATGATGCGCAAAGTATTTACGCTTTTAGGGGAGCAAACATCAATAATATTCTCAATTTCAAAAATGATTATCCAGAGGCAAAAGAATATAAGTTAGAGCAAAATTATCGTTCTACAAAAAACATTGTGGAAGCAGCTAATAGCGTGATAGAACACAATAAAATACGATTGGAAAAGGTAGTTTTCACTGAAAATGAATTAGGTGAACCTATTAAAGTGCATAGAAGTCCTACTGATGCTGATGAAGGTCGTTTTGTAGCGAGCTCTATCTTCGAAAACAAGATGCAATACCAGCTTCCTAATGGTAATTTTGCGGTACTTTATCGCACTAATTCACAATCGCGTGCTATTGAAGATGCCCTTAGAAAACGTGATATTCCATACCGCATCTATGGCGGATTGTCATTCTACCAACGTAAGGAAATCAAAGATATGCTTGCTTATTTGAGACTTATTATCAATCCAAATGATGAGGAAGCTTTGGTGCGCATTATCAATTTTCCTGCACGAGGCATTGGAGAAACTACAATGGAAAAGCTTACTTTGGCAGCAAATCATTATAAGAAGTCTATCTTCGAGATAATGTATAACATCAATAAACTTCCAGAATTGCACATCAACACTACTACAAAGCAAAAACTTACTGATTTTGTGGTAATGATTCTTAACTTTCAAGCTCTCAATCAAAAAGCAAATGCTTTTGAAGTTGCCGAACAAGTCGCAAAGAAAACAGGGCTTTTGCAAGAGTTTAAAAAAGATGGTACCCCCGAGGGTATAGCCAAAATGGAAAACATCGAAGAGATGCTTAATGGTATGAAAGATTTTGTAGAAGGACAAGAAGATGTAGCAGATAGCAGGGCAAGTCTTTCAGAATATTTAGAAGATGTCGCTTTGGCTACTGATATGGATAAAGAGATAGGTGATGATGACCGTGTAGCTTTGATGACTATTCACTTAGCCAAAGGATTGGAGTTTCCGTATGTATACGTGGTAGGAATGGAAGAAGATTTGTTTCCTTCGGCAATGAGCATACAATCGCGTAATGATTTGGAAGAAGAAAGAAGGTTATTTTATGTAGCACTCACCCGTGCTGAGAAACAAGCCTATTTAACTTATGCAGAAAACCGTTATCGTTGGGGAAAACTTTCTGATGCCGAGCCAAGTAGATTTATCGAAGAAATAGATGAACGCTATTTGCAATATCTTACACCTTCTATTTCTAATCCTAATTATCGTTATAAACCACTTGTTGATAGAGATATTTTTGGTGAAGTAGATAAAAGTAAACTACGTTTGCAGAAACCTATAAGTGGAATACCTCCTCATAAAAATGCCCCAATAGGAGAAGAACAACAAAAACTCAGGAAGTTAAAACCTGTAAATGCTTTGTATAATTCTAATAGTAATAATAAAAATACTTATAACGGACTGGATATAGGAACAGTAGTTTATCACGAACGTTTTGGACGTGGTAAAGTAATTTCATTGGAGGGAACAGGAAATGATAAAAAGGCGCAAATAAATTTCGAGACAGGAGGCTTAAAAAATATATTATTACGCTTTGCTAAACTAACTATTATTGATAGTTTGAACGAAGATTTATAACCCGCGTTACCTATTCGTCATTTCGAATTAAAGAGCATTATAGCTTTTAAGCTGAGGTACGAATTCCTCTCACTGAGAGGCTTACTCGATAACAAGAGGTTTTCTATAGCTTTATAGAAAGCCTCTTTTATTTGTTATAATTCACCCAAATAGCTGTACCCCCTCCTTTGTGGTCGTAAATAGATTTAATAGTTCCCCAAGAGAAAGTGCGTTCCTTGCCTATATGTGCTGTAAGCCATTGCTCATAATATTTTTCAGTCTGCAATTCGTATGCTTCACTCCAATCGTCCCACGAGGTTTGTTTTTCATTCTTCATTGCAAAACCTAAGAATTTTAGCTGTTCTCCTTCAAAACAAAGCGACACATTAAATAACTTCCCCCTCAAAAGAACAATCGCTGAAATACAACCAATAATAGCCTGTTCCTACGTCCCATACTTTGTTATTAGGAAAACGTTCTCTAAGAATTGCAAAAGTAGTATCGGCAGTGATGGTCTCTCCTTTTATAAGGAGAAAATCGCCGTTTTTAATATTTATAAAAGAATCTAAAGTTTTCATATAGAACGCTATTTAGTGAGTACAAAGATATAATTTTTTGTTAATATTTTCAATACCCACAGAAAAATTAGTACCTTTGCCTCTCTAATATATATCAAATATGAATATAGCCATAGTGTGTTACCCTACCTTTGGGGGGAGTGGTGTTGTAGCTACCGAACTCGGGATTGCCTTAGCTCGCAAAGGTCATCAGGTGCACTTTATCACGTATAGTTACCCCGTGCGTTTAGACTTCTTGGAGATGAACATTCACTTTCACGAAGTGCACGTAGAGGAATACCCCTTGTTTCACTACCAGCCTTACGAACTAGCATTGTCCAGCAAAATGGCTTATGTGATAAAAACCTATCACATAGATATTTTGCACGTGCATTATGCCATTCCTCACGCTTATGCAGGTTATATGGCTAAACAAATGCTCAAACGGGAAGGGATAGAAGTACCTATGGTAACGACCCTTCACGGCACCGATATTACCCTTGTGGGCAACCACCCTACTTACAAAGAGGCAGTCACGTTTAGCATTAACGAATCGGATATTGTAACTTCAGTGTCCGAGAGTTTGAAGCAAGATACTCTAAGACTTTTCCGTATAGATAAAGATATTAAAGTAATTCCTAACTTCACAAATATAAAAAAATCCAAAGAAACTTCTCCTTGCAAACGCACTGTAATGGCAAAGCCTGAGGAACTCATCGTTACACACATTAGTAATTTTAGGAAGGTAAAACGCATAGACGATGTGGTGAGAATTTTTTATGGCATTCAGCAGAAACTTCCTGCTAAGCTCATAATGGTAGGTGACGGACCTGAGCGCGAGATAGCCGACCAGCTCTGCAAGGATTTAGGCATCAAGAGCAAAGTGCTGTTTTTAGGTAATACCTCTGATATAGACCGCATTTTGTGTTTCACCGATTTATTCTTACTCCCTTCTGCCTCTGAGAGCTTTGGACTTTCGGCATTAGAAGCAATGGCAGCAGGCGTTCCGGTAGTATCGAGCAATACCGGAGGACTTCCAGAAGTGAATGAAGAGGGCGTATCGGGCTATCTGTGCCCCATAGGCGATGTAAAAGCAATGGCAGAGAAGGCTATTTACATACTTGAAGACAAAACCCGATTGGCACAATTTAAACAGAATGCCCGCAAAGTAGCCGAACGTTTTGACGAGGATAGAATAGTGCCAATGTATGAAGCACTTTACTACAGTGCTATCGACAATAAATAGGGAAAGTGCTTTTGCGTTTTTTCTGTTAAAAATAGCTAAAACAGCTATTTTTCTTCAAAATAAGATAGTAAAATATTTTTTAGCTCCAAATTTATAAAGTACTGAAAAACAGTACAACTAAACATTATCGTATCTTATAGGTATCTTATAGGAAACTCGAAGCTAAAGCGAAGGAAAGACGAACAAAAGACGAAGGAAAGACGAAGGAATGAGCTTACTATACTGAATATCAGAGGGAGATAAGACGATTTTAAAATATTGAATAAATTAAGGCTAAAACCTCAATTTTAACAGAAAAAATGCAACAGTAGCAATTCAGAGGTTTATGTTATATCATTTCGTTGTAAGGGACGCAAGTATCAAAACCTTTGGAGGCAAAATAAGCGGGGGTATCTTCGGTTTCGGAAATGGCTAATACAAAATCACCACCCCAAGCGCCCAAACTCTTCACTGTGCCGTTAAAATCGGAAAAAAGGCGTTCTTTAACGGTGGGCATACTCAAGTAGTTGCTAATGAGGGTTTCGTGTTCGTTTAATATCTGGCAAACATCGGTTACGGTGTGCGCTAAAACAAACTGTTCAGTAAGGCGAGTAATGCTCTCAGCAAGTTTGCGTTTACTTTTAGTTACTGACCGATAACGCGCAATTCCGTCCTTGCTATTTTGTTTCTGATTGAGATAAACGAAGTAGATTTGATGCGTATGAGGAAAAAGAAAGCGCAAAGGGTAACTATGTGGTTTGCCTCCTTCCAACTTATACAACAATGGGGTATTGCTTTTGGCACAAGCGATATCGTAACCACTGCCACCAAAACTCTTAAAAAGCAGTTCGTATGGATTTACGGCTGCCCACTGCGCTATATTGTTGATGAGTGTAGAGGAAGTGCCTAAGCCCCACAAACGAGGGAACTCTAAATGAGTTTGCACTTGAGAGTGTGACCATTTATCTTTGAAATTGGGGTTGAGGTGAGTAGCCGTAGTGAGAATTTTTTGCAATGTTTGTGCTATTTGTTGGTCGGTTTCAGTAGTGAGTGTCGCACTGTCGAACCACAAATCACCGTTGGCATCAAAGGCTTGCCATCGGCTTTCGTTTGCTCCTTCTATTACCTTCAATGTCTGTCCTTTCTGAGTGGGTAAAGCAAAAGCGAGCGCCCCGTCGAGCACTGCATATTCGCCCGTAATGAGCAATTTACCATTACTATGAAAAGAATAAGTTTGTGTTACTTCCATATTTTTTATATCTTTGCACTCTGAAAGGACAAAAGTAATAATTATTTACAGATAAAAAATAGAACAATGAAAAAAATAAAACAACTTTTATGCGTGTTTGCCCTCGCATTTCCGTTTGTTGCAGTGGCACAATCTATGCAAATAAGAATTACCACTACCAGCGGAGATGAACAAAGTTTCAGGAGCGCTGAGGAGCTTATGAAGACTAATTTTGCTAAGCTAAAAGAAGTTAGAATTTATAGCAATTCAAGTAATGAAGTACAAATAAACGAGTTTTTGTTAAAAAAACTTTTCAGTGAAGCACAGCAATTGGAAGTATTGGAAATAAAGGAAGTAGGGATAGCCTCTTTTCCTGAGCTAAGTGTTGAAAATAAAACACTAAAAGTATTGGTATTACGCCTCAACAACCTAAGCAAATTACCTGAGAACATCGGCAGTCTTTCGGCTTTGCAAACTATAGATATCTATAACCCGATTACCGAAGTGCCTGCGTCACTTATGAACTTAAAACAGTTAGAAAATTTGAAGTTTGAAGGAGCTGAATTTACAGATTTCCCTGAGCAAGTGTTTGCTTTACCTAAGTTGAAATCACTTATCATCAGTCAGTTTGACACGAAGAACAAAATAAAAGTACTTCCTGATAACTTCGACAAGTTGCCACTACTTGAAGAACTATCGTTGCGCAATGCTGCGCTTAGCGAAGTGCCTACCTCAGTAGGACGTTTGCCAAAGTTAGAAAACGTATACTTCAATGCGAACAACCTCACTAAATTACCACAAGCATTGGCTGAAAATCCACGATTAACTTACGTGAATATCAACGACAATCCCCTTGATTTCAAACAGTTTATAAAATCGATAGAGAAAATACAGTGGAAGGGTGTTTTGTACATCAACAACCGTAATTTCACTACTCAGCAATACGAAGAAGTAGAAAAACGCTTGCCCAGAATAAGCGTATTCTACACTCAGAGAGAAGAATAAGTACCTTAAAATGCATTTCATTTTATGAAAGAAAAACCCATAAAAGTAGGAATTTCCATTGGTGATATGAACGGTGTAGGACTTGAAATTATCCTAAAAACCTTTGAAGACCACCAAATATTGGAATTGTGTACGCCTATTATTTTTGCTTCGAACAAGTTAGTTTCTTTTCAGAAGAAACATTTCAATACCACTGCCAATTTTCAAGGAATTGAGAGTGTGGAAGCTGCTATTGACGGCAAGCTAAATGTGCTAAACTGCTGGAAAGAAACCCCTACGGTCACCTTCGGGCAAGAAACCGAAGAAGGTGGCAAATATGCCTTTTTATCATTACAAGCTGCGGTGGAAGCATTAAAAAACAACAGTATTGATGTGCTGGTAACCGCTCCTATCAATAAGAACAACATACAGTCAGACGCGTTTCACTTCCCTGGTCATACCGATTATTTGGCACAAGAGCTCAACGGTACTAGCCTGATGTTTATGGTGAGTGAAGACCTGAAAGTGGGTTTACTTACTGACCACGTGCCTTTGAAAGAGGTTTCTTCTCTTATTACAGAAGCCCTCATTATGGAGAAAGCGCGCCTGATGAACGAATCACTCATTAAGGACTTCCGCTTACAACGCCCTAAAATAGCCGTATTAGGCATTAATCCACATTGCGGAGATAAAGGGGTGATAGGTAACGAAGACGACGAAGTGTTACGCCCAGCCTTGAAAAAGCTATATTTCGATGAGAATATATTGGTATTTGGACCTTTTGCTGCCGATAGTTTCTTCGGTTCACAAACCTACCGGAATTACGATGCGGTATTAGCACCTTACCACGACCAAGGGCTTATCGCGTTCAAAACCATTGCCTTTGGCAGTGGTGTGAACTATACAGCAGGACTTAGCAAAGTACGCACTTCGCCCGACCACGGTACGGCTTACGAAATAGCAGGCAAGGGTATTGCCGACCCTGAGTCGTTCCGTCACGCTATTTTCACTGCTTTAGATGTGTTTAGAAACCGTGAAGAGTACGCTGAACTAACCAAAAACCCGCTAAAAGTGCGCTCTTTAGAAATGGACAAAGACAAATAATTACGATATGAATATCAAAAAATTGGGAGCGATAGACATAGGGTCGAACGGGGTGAGATTGCTCATTTCGAACGTATTGGAAGAGCCTAACGAAGCTCCGAAATTTACCAAAGCCAGCTTGGTGCGTGTACCTATCCGTTTGGGAGCTGATGTGTTTTTAGACGGACTCATCTCAGAAGAAAACACCGATAGATTGGCAGACACGATGCAAGCGTTCAGTTTGCTGATGAAAGTAAACCAAGTGGAAAAGTATCGCGCTTGTGCGACCTCGGCAATGCGAGAATCTACCAATGGGCAACAAGTAGCCGATGAGGTATACAAACGCACAGGAGTGCGCATAGATATTATAGATGGCGCCGAAGAGGCGAGCATTATTGCTTCTACCGATATTTCAAGTTTAATACAAAAAGATAAAGATTACCTATACATAGACGTAGGCGGGGGTAGTACTGAGTTTACGGTCTTCTCGAAGGGGAAGGTAAAGAAGTCGCGTTCGTTTCCCATAGGTACAGTGCGTTTATTGGACAACAAAGTAAGCAATAAAACGTGGGAAGAAGTAGAACACTGGATAAAAAAGCATACGAAAGACTGTGAGCATATAGAAGCCATTGGTTCAGGAGGAAACATCAACAAGATACACAAGAACTCCAACAGCAGAGAAGGAGAACCACTGAGCTATCAGTACCTCACCGATTACCTTAACTATGTATCGGGATTTACTTACGATGAACGCATCAGGCTCTTAGGCTTTAATCCCGACCGTGCCGACGTAATTCTGTATGCACTTACAGTGTTCATCAATGCGATGAAATGGTCAGGAGCAGAAATTGTACACGTACCCCGCATTGGTCTTGCCGACGGGATTGTAAGGAGCATTTATAATGAAGGATAAGTGGTTTAAATTTTAATAGTTTGTAATAAAAAGTGAAAGAGCTTAATACGAATGATGTATTAAGCTCTTTCTTTTACAATGAAAGTTTAATTTAAACTAGAAATTATTGCTTGGCAAAGGGTAAGTACCCTCTACTAAAATACTACTATCTACATCTTGGAGGTTACGATGACCTGCAAAAGCCATAGTAGTATCCATTTCGTCATATAATATTTGCAAAGCGCGTGTTACGCCTTCTTCGCCATAAGCACCGAGCCCATATACGGGAGCGCGACCAAGCATAATACCTTTGGCTCCTAACGCCCACGCTTTGAGCATATTTTGCCCTGTATAGAAACCAGAGTCTATCCATACTTCGGTTTGGCTACCTACGGCGCTTACAATATCGGGAAGTGCTTTGATAGTGGAAATAGTATCGTCCATTTGGCGACCTCCGTGGTTAGACACAATAATCGCATCGGCACCATATTTTACAGCTTCGATAGCATCTTCAGGAGTCATAATACCCTTTAAGATGATAGGTCCCCCCCACAATTCTTTAATTTCGGCGATATCTTTCCAACTAAGACTTGGGTCGAACTGCTCTTTTGTCCAAGAGGAAAGTGAAGAGAGGTCGGATACGTTTTTCGCGTGACCTGCAATATTGCGAAATGTCCAACGGCGATTGCCAAACACATAGCGCAACCCCCAAGGAATTTTAGTAGAAAGGTTAATCATATTAGGGATGGTGAACTTAGGCGGGGTGGAAAGTCCATTCTTGATATCGCGATGACGATTGCCGAGCACCTGCAAATCTACGGTTATCATTAAAGCAGAGCATTTAGCATCTTTAGCGCGACGAATAAGGTCTTTCATAAAATCGCGGTCGCGCATTACATACAACTGAAACCAAAAGGGCTCTACTCCTGCTTCTACCAAATCTTCGATAGAGCAGATAGACATCGTAGAAAGCGTAAAGGGGATTCCAAATTTTTGAGCGGCTTTTGCCATATGGATTTCACCATCAGCCCACATCATTCCCATAAAGCCAACAGGAGCCGTCATAGCGGGAAACTTTACCTTTTGCCCTAAAAGAGTACTTTCGAGGGTACGGTTATCCATATCCACTAATATGCGTTGACGGAATTTGATAGGGTTAAAATCGGAAACATTTTCTCTGTAAGTTGATTCAGTCCAAGAGCCGGTGTCTACATACTCATAGAACATCTTAGGGACGTTGCGTTTACACACCACACGCAAGTCCTCAATGTTTGTCATTTTAGTTAAATCTCTCATTTGGATAAGTTTTTTAAATTGATAATCTTAATACTTTAAAAAAAATAGATATTGTTTTCTTTTTCTAATTTGGTCGCAAATATAAACAATAATTTTGATTTAGCAACTTTTTCTTTTGAAAAAGTAAATTTACAATCAAAAATATATTACAAATAATCCGATAAACTACAAATGAGAACCTCTTTGAAGCACGATAGAACTTTCAATTTGTGAATTGACAATTATTTTCTATCTTTGCACCTTTAATTATTAGTTCGTTGTCTCTCGGTACAGACAACTCACAACTCATCACTAAAAACTAAACACTAAGAAACAAATGAAGAACATACGTAATTTCTGCATTATTGCACATATCGACCACGGGAAGAGTACCTTAGCCGACCGTTTGCTCGACTTTACCCAAACCGTAACCGAACGCGAAAAACAAGACCAATTGCTCGACAATATGGACTTGGAGCGCGAGCGTGGTATTACTATCAAGAGCCACGCGATACAAATGGAATATGTGTACAAAGGCGAAACGTATATCCTCAATCTTATCGATACCCCCGGTCACGTGGATTTCTCTTATGAGGTATCGCGTTCTATTGCTGCTTGCGAAGGGGCTCTCCTGATCGTAGATGCTGCCCAAAGCATACAAGCACAGACAATTTCTAACCTCTACTTGGCTCTCGAAAACGACCTTGAAATCATTCCCGTACTCAACAAAATAGACCTGCCGAGTGCTAATCCCGAAGAGGTGAAAGACGATATAGTAGACCTACTGGGTTGTTCGCCCGATGAGATTATCCCTGCCAGCGGAAAAACAGGTTTGGGCGTAGAGGCAATTTTGGAGGCTATTATAGAGCGTATTCCTGCCCCTACCGGCGACCCTAAGGCACCGCTACAAGCGTTGATATTCGACTCGGTATACAACTCTTTTCGCGGAGTAGAGACTTACTTCCGGGTGATGAACGGTGAAATACGCAAAGGGCAGAAAATCAAGTTTATGTCCAACGGCAAAATTTATGATGCGGACGAGGTGGGCACGCTTAAACTCAGCCAAGTGCCCAAGCAAGTGATTGGCACCGGCGATGTGGGGTACCTTATCACCGGTATCAAAGATGCGCGTGAGGTGAAAGTGGGTGACACGATTACCTCGGCAGTAGACGGCTGCAAAGAAGCTATTGATGGTTTTGAGAACGTGAAACCAATGGTATTTGCGGGGATTTATCCGGTAGATACCGAAGATTACGAAGAGCTACGCACCTCAATGGAAAAACTACAGCTAAACGATGCCTCGCTGGTGTTTACCCCCGAAAGTTCTGCTGCTTTGGGCTTTGGCTTCCGCTGTGGATTCTTAGGAATGTTGCACTTAGAAATCGTGCAAGAACGCTTGGAACGCGAGTTTGGTATGACCGTGATTACCACCGTGCCCAACGTAAGTTACCACGCCTATACCAAAAAAGAACCCGAAAAAGCGATTATTGTAAATAACCCTTCTGACCTCCCCGACCCTTCTAAATTAGACCGCGTGGAAGAACCATATATCAAGGCGAGCATCATCACCAAGTCCGATTTTATAGGTCAGGTGATGTCGCTCTGTATTGAGAAACGCGGACAGATAACCAACCAGCACTACCTCACCCCTGAGCGTGTAGAGCTGAACTTTGATATGCCTCTTGCCGAAATCGTGTTTGACTTCTACGACCGACTCAAAACGGTGAGTAAGGGATATGCTTCGTTTGACTATTCGCCTATTGGGATGCGCGCTTCTAACCTCGTGAAGGTGGATATACTTATTAACTCACAATCGGTAGATGCACTCTCTGCCCTTATCCACGCCGATAATGCTTATAATATAGGCAAGAAGATGTGCGAGAAACTACGTGAGCTGATCCCGCGCCAGCAGTTTGATATTCCAATACAGGCGGCTATTGGGGCTAAAATCATCTCGCGCGAGACTATTAAAGCCCTCCGCAAAGACGTTACTGCTAAATGTTACGGGGGGGATATCTCGCGTAAGCGTAAGCTCTTAGAGAAACAAAAAGCCGGTAAGAAACGTATGCGCCAAGTGGGGAATGTGGAGATACCACAAAGTGCGTTTATGGCGGTGTTGAAGCTGAATGATTGATGAAATGAGAAATAAATTAAAAAACTTAATAGACTGGGCATACTATCAATCTAGTACTATTTCAGGTGGTTTAGGAGCTGTTTTTTCTATTATAGGAATATCAAATATACATAAATGGAATATTGGAGAATGTAATTTTCCTATAGGGGAGTTTATATATTGGGGAGTGGTTATGCTGTTTTTTATATTTTTTATAACCTCTCTTTTTTATAAGAAAGAAATGTCTGAGTTAGAAAAGAAGATTAATAGTATTAATGATTTAGAAACTAAACTTGTTGAGGAAGTGAATAGCTCTAATGAATTATTTAATTCATATTTGAGATTACTAGTTAAAAGTCTAAATTTTACTTATAATGATAGAATAAGTGTCTATAAAGTAAATGAAAATAAATTTCAACTAATAGGAAGAACATCTATTAATCCTATCTTAATGGAAAAAGGGAGAAATGAATATCCTATTGAGGAAGGATTTATAGGAAAGGGATGGCAAGAAGAAGAATTTTTTATCAATAATTTGCCTTGCCCAGAAACTAATTTTAAACAGTACTATAAAAAAATAAATGATATAAGTCCAATTCCTAAAGAAGTTGTTGAGAGTATGACAATGAAATCAAGAAATTATTTCGTATATCGTATGAATAATAATAACGAAATACCACAAGCAATTTTTGTTTTTGAAAGTAAACTTCCTAATGGATTAAAAAAGGATCTTATAAAAGAAAAATTAGTTGGTGTTAAGGAGACCCTAGTTATGTTTATACAAAGAAATAATGGACTTAAAGTAACAAAAAAAAATCATCAAATTGAAAAAGATATGGAAATATGAGTAATTTAGAAAAATTAATTAGATATATTCTCTTAAATTACCCTAATCTTCAGGAATTATCAAAACCAAGATTGGTTAAGTTAATTTATATGATAGATTGGAGATATACTATTGAAACTGGGAACCAATATACTGATATTAATTGGATATATAATCATTATGGACCTTATGTTAATGATGTTATTGAGCTAATGAAACAAAAAGATAATATTTTTAAAGTAGATACATACCCTAATCCTTTTGGAGGAGGATTTACAGATAAATTTACTCTAATAGATAAGACTAAAGTTGAGTTAGATAAAGAACTCAGGAATATTGCAGATAAATTTATAAATTACACATATAATTTGATATGGAGTGATTTTATAAATTTAGTATATTCATCATATCCTATAAAAGTGAGTCTAAAATATTCTTCTTTGAATTTAGTAGAATTAGCAAAAGAGTTTAAGAAACATCATAATAATTAACCATTTAAATTTATATTTTATGCCAGTAAAATTTAATGTAGTAGAGCGTAAGAATCTGTTAGATAAAACAGCGGCTCCCAAGTTTTATGCCAGTGCCAAAGCCGATGGCGAAGTCTCTTTAAAGGCACTTGCCAAAGAAATTGCACAGGGTAGCACCACCGTATCGGATACCGATGTGTTGGCTGTGCTTAACGACCTTACCAAAGTGCTCATTAGGCACCTATCGGAAGGCAAAATCGTGAAGTTGGGCGACTTTGGTAACTTCCAAATTACCCTTACCAGCGAGGGTGCTCCCACCGCCGAGAAGTTCACCGCTTCGCTCATCAAGGGCAACAAAATTCAGTTCCGCCCAGGTGCCGACCTCCGCGAGATGCTCAAAACCGTTAAGTACGAAAAATACAAGAAGTAGCACCCCGTATCACACCGATATATATGCGTGAGCCTACGGGTATATACCTATGGGCTCACGGGTATATACTGATAATACGACGGGTATATACCCGTGAAATGATGGGTATATATCTAATAATTTAAAAATTAAATCAATAAATTAAACACAAGTATGAGTAGCTTATTTTTTCAAATAGTTTTTTCTTTATTTCTTTGTATTGCAGGGAAATGGATTTCAAAATCTGTATTAGATTTTTTGGGAAGACAAAATAAGAAATTTAGTAACTTTATTTATACAAAGCTAAGCTTTAGGAATTACCATTATGGTTTGAATACCAATATAGTATTTGTAGCTATGCTGATACTTTTCGGAATTTTTATTCCCAAACAAGTTAAGCTAGAAAATCAGAATGAAAAATATAGGACAGAATTATCAATATACAGAGAAGGAGAAAAACCAAAAGTTGAACTTTATACAGAAGCAGGAAAAATTGCAGAGCTTGATCGTAATATAAAATTGATAGATTGTTTAAATATAATGTTTAAAGGGGCAATCTATTTTATAATATTATTTTTTGGAGTTCGTATTGCTCTTTCAGAAATAATTAATAAAGAAGTTTCTGAATTTGAGAGAGATTTAAAAATGTTAAAACCAATTATTAACAAAGAAGAATTTGAACAATTAGAATCTTTATGGGCTCAAATGAGAAGTGTTGAAGATTTTAGAAGTATAAGAGAAAAAATTAAAACACTAAAAGAAAATATACCTTCTTAAAAATCATACATCTATGGACTTTTTAACAGGCAAACCACTATCCGACACTATTTACGATACCCTTTTTAAGGCGGAAAAGGAGCTTATTATCATTTCGCCTTATATTCAGCTGGGGGATTACCTCAAAGACAATGTTTTTAAACAGCTTTTAAACAACACCAAACTGCATATACTCATTGGGTTTGGCAAAAATACCTCTAATGGAGAAGAAAATTGTAAGCATGAAGATATTGAGTACTTCTTGGGCTTCCCGAATATCACAATGGTGTATATTCCACAGTTACACGGACAATATTATGCCAACGAAAAGCAATCGGTGATTACCTCTATGAACCTTTTGGATTACTCGCTGGAAAACAAGGTAGAGTTTGGCGTACTCGCCGAAAAAGCCCTCACCGACCTTGTGAATAAAAACAACTTCTTCGAGACTTCCAAAAACACCATTATGAGTGTACTCGACAGCGGTTACACCATCTTTGCCAAACGCCCTAACTACAACAAGAAGTTTTTAGGTCTGGCGAAAGACTATGTAGGCTCTACTGTGCATTTGGATTTGGTAGACGATGTATTGTCTAACAGGGAGTTGAAGCCTATCCGCTACTCCTCTTTTGTACCCGAAAACTACGCAAATGCCGAGAACAGACCACCCGCAGAGCGCGAGCCTACCCCTGAAAGAGCTGTAGAAACCGAAACACCTCAGGAAAATGCCGTACAAGAAGAGAAAAAAGGGCACTGTATCCGTTGTAATACCGCTATTCCTTTTGACCCTTCGAAGCCTTTGTGCGAGAGCTGTTATGAAGCGTGGGTGAAGTTCGGCAACCGTTTCTACGAAGAGAAGTACTGCCATTGCTGTGGTGAGGAGAAGAAAGTAACGGTAGCGACACCTTTATGTTATAATTGTTTTTCAAAACATTTGTAAGCAAGGGAGACAGATATTTATTTTTTGGATATGAATAATTTTTAATACTTTTGCACATCTAAAAACGAAAGTAAACTTTATGGAAGAAATTAGATATGATGAGGATAGTATCCGCTCTTTGGACTGGCAAGAACACATTCGCACGCGCCCTGGTATGTATATCGGGAAGCTGGGCGATGGCTCTTCAGCCGACGACGGTATTTACATCCTTCTCAAAGAGGTCATCGATAACTGTATAGACGAGTTCGTGATGGGAGCTGGTAAGACCATCGACGTAAAAATCACCGATAACCAAGTAGAAGTACGCGACTATGGGCGCGGTATTCCCTTAGGAAAGGTAGTAGATGTAGTATCGAAAATGAATACGGGGGGTAAGTACGACTCCCGAGCTTTTAAGAAATCTATCGGACTCAATGGGGTGGGTACAAAAGCTGTGAATGCTCTTTCTACCTACTTCAAAGTGGAATCGGTGCGCGATGGTCAGTCTAAATCGGCTATTTTTGAGAGAGGTCTGCTAAAAGAAGAAGGCGCTATCGAGGAAAGCCAGAAAAGGCGCGGTACCAGCGTAACTTTTATTCCAGACGACACTATCTTTAAGAACTTCAAGTTCCGTAATGAGTATGTGGTGCGTATGCTCAAAAACTACGTATACCTCAACCCAGGTCTTACTATCAACTACAATGGTGAAAAGTACTATTCTGAAAACGGACTCAAAGACCTCCTCACCGAAAACAACAATGAAGAGGATTTTCTTTACCCTATCATTCACCTTAGAGGTGAAGATATTGAGATTGCCATATCTCACAGCAAAACTCAGTACAGTGAGGAGTATTACTCTTTTGTAAACGGTCAGAACACTACACAAGGGGGTACGCACCTCAACGCTTTCAAAGAGGCTTATGTAAAGACCATTCGCGACTTCTATAAAAAGAACTATGATGCCTCCGATGTGCGTAAGTCTATCATCGCGGGTCTCTCAATCAAAGTGATGGAACCTGTGTTTGAGAGCCAGACGAAAACCAAGCTCGGTTCTACCGAAATGGGAGAAGGAATGCCTTCTGTACGCACCTATATCAATGATTTCATCAGTCGCCACTTAGATGATTTCCTACATAAAAACCCTGAGATATCCGATGCGCTACAACGGAAGATTATGCAGGCACAACGCGAACGTGAGGACTTGGCAGGTATTCGCAAATTGGCAAAAGAAAGAGCTAAAAAAGCAAGCTTACACAATCGTAAACTACGCGACTGTCGTGTGCACCTCACCGATACCAAAGACGAGCGTGCCCTACAAAGCACCTTATTCATTACTGAGGGAGATTCAGCTTCGGGCTCTATTACCAAATCGCGTGATGTAACCACACAAGCCGTTTTCTCACTACGTGGTAAACCTTTGAATACCTACGGAATGAGTAAGAAAATAGTGTATGAAAATGAAGAGTTCAACCTATTACAAGCCGCCCTAAATATTGAAGACTCTATGGACGACCTTCGCTACAATAACATCGTGGTAGCCACTGATGCCGATGTAGACGGTATGCACATTCGTCTTTTACTTATCACTTTCTTTTTGCAGTTCTTCCCCGAAATCATCAAAGAAGGGCATTTATATATACTGCAAACACCTCTATTCCGTGTGCGCAACAAAACGCAAAAAATATATTGTTACAGCGAAGAAGAAAAGGAAGCAGCCATAGAAAAGTTAAAGGGCAAACCTGAAATTACTCGTTTTAAAGGATTGGGAGAAATCTCTCCCGATGAGTTTAAAGATTTTATAGGAGAAGATATACGCTTAGACCCTGTAATGATGGACAAAACTATCCATACCGAACAGCTCTTGGAGTTCTATATGGGCAAAAATACTCCTGACCGTCAAGAATTTATCATCAACAATCTAAAAGTAGAAATTGACAACTTCGAGCAATGAAGATAACAGCTCAAATAAAAGAACCTATCCGTGAAGAAATGGAACTCTTTGAACAGAAGTTCCGTAGCTCGATGTCTTCTAAGGTTGCCTTACTGAATCGTATTACATACTATATTGTAAACCGCAAAGGCAAACAAATGCGACCAATGTTTGTGTTCTTGGTAGCCAAAATGGTATCGGGAGGTAAAGTGAGCGAACGCACCTATCGGGGAGCATCGGTAATAGAGCTCATACACACTGCTACCCTTGTACACGACGATGTAGTGGACGACAGCAACAAACGCCGAGGATTCTTCTCAATCAATGCCTTATGGAAAAACAAGATAGCTGTATTGGTAGGTGACTACCTACTTTCTAAAGGCTTACTACTCTCTATAGACAATGGTGATTTCGACCTATTGCGCATTATCTCGGTAGCCGTACGTGAAATGAGTGAAGGCGAACTCTTGCAGATAGAAAAAGCTCGTCGGTTAGACATTGTAGAAGAGGTGTACTACGAGATTATCCGTCAGAAAACCGCGACGCTTATAGCCGCTTGTTGTGCGATGGGAGCTTGTTCGGTACAGCCAGAACAAACCGAAGTGATAGAGAAAATGCGACTCTTTGGTGAATACATAGGAATGGCTTTCCAAATAAAAGACGACCTTTTTGATTATACCGAAGACGCAATTGGCAAACCTACGGGTATAGATATTAAAGAACAAAAAATGACCCTACCACTTATTTATGTACTTAATATTTGTTCCGAAGAAGAAAAACAATGGCTTATCAATTCGGTAAAAAAATACAACAAAGACAAAAAACGCGTAAAGGAAGTAATTGAATTTGTAAAGAATCATAAAGGGCTAGAATACGCTACAACTAAAATGAAAGAGTTCCAACAAAAAGCCCTAAATATATTGGATGAATTCCCAACCTCACCTTATAAAGAAGCCTTAACCCTAATGGTAAATTACGTGATTGATAGGAAAATTTAAGTTAGGTAAGAGATAACATTCAGTATATAGATAATATGTATAGTTTATCTATTAAAAAAGCGTTTTCTTATGACAACTTTTGCTCTTTTGGGTCGTAATATTGGCTATTCTTTTTCTCGAAAATATTTCACTGAGAAATTTAAACGAGAAGGTATTAATGATTGTGAATATATCAATTTTGATATACAAAATCTCAATGAATTACCCGCTCTCTTAAAAAGCACTCCCAATTTACGAGGAATGAATGTTACCATTCCGTATAAGCGAGAAGTAATGAAGCTACTTACTGCCGTTGATACTACTGCACAAGCCATTGGAGCTGTGAATACTATAAAAGTTACCTCTGATGGACTTGTCGGTTATAATACCGATTACTATGGCTTTAACAAATCATTATCTCTCTTATTGCAACCAGAGCATACTCACGCTCTTATCTTAGGCACGGGAGGTGCATCGAGTGCTGTTGCTTATGCACTCAAACAACTAAATATTGATTATCGTTTTGTATCCCGCACACCACAGATAAATCAGTTTGGTTATACAGAACTTACCAAAGAGATTATAGAAAATTATCATCTTATTATTAACTGTACTCCTTTAGGTACATTTCCTAATATTAATGACTGTCCTCCTATTCCTTATCAGTATCTCACTCCTGAGCACTTGCTTTATGACCTTATTTATAATCCTTCACAAACTACATTTCTACACAGAGGGGAAAAGCAGGGAGCTACTACTTGTAATGGGCAACTAATGTTAGAACTTCAAGCTGAAAAAGCGTGGGAAATATGGAATAAAGAATAAAAAGCAGAGGGGTTTTTATTTTTCTCCCATCATTATGCAATAAGGACGACGTATTTTCTTGCCACTCTTAGAAACAAGTGTTTCTTCAAAAGTATACTCTTTGATATTCTTAAGCCCTATGCGGGAGAGTATTTTTCGCACTTCGGGAACAGTATAAAACTTAAAACCCACTTGTGCAAAAGGAGCTTTCTCACCTACTGACTTGTCAATAAAAGTAATCACTACCTTTCCCATAGGCTTGAGCAACTGATAAATATTGCGATAATAGCGAGTAGGGCTTTTGAGAAAGTAAAGTGTATTGACTGAAAAGCAAACATCAAAAAGTATATTAAACTCAAGTCTCTCATCGGGTTGTACTTGCAGAAAAGAAACAGATTGTTGCGCTACCAATTCGGGATTGCTTACAGCAGCCTCAGTTATCATTTCCGCAGAAGTTTCTACTCCTGTATAGTGAATGGTTGGCTCTTTTTCAAATAAATAAGGTAAATGGCTGGCATTGCCAAAGCCAATTTCTAAAACATTGCTATTGGGCAAAAGTGATAAACAATCAATAGTATTGAAAATCATAGTGCGATTGGAAAAGAAAGCATATTCACCTACTTCTTCTGCATATATTCCGCTGGGGCAACGCAATAATTGCCCTAAAAGTTGCATATCGGTTACTGGAGGATTCATTATTTCTATTTAGTATTTCAAATAGTTAGACGGCAAAGGTACATTTTTTTCGCATAATAGCTTGCACAGTTATACAAAAGGAAGTACTTTTACCGCTTCAAAAATAACCATCTTTTGGTTATTAATGTATCATTTTAATTATATTATCTATAAGATTATGAAGATATTAGTATGTATCAGTAGCGTCCCCGACACTACTTCGAAAATAAAATTTACTGATGAAAATAAGAAGTTCGACCCTACAGGAGTGCAGTTTATCATCAATCCTAACGATGAATTCTGCCTTACTAAGGCAATCTTACTTAAAGAAAAGTTAGGCGCTACTATCACCCTTGTGAATGTAGGCACTCAAGAAACAGAACCTGTATTGCGCAAGGCTTCCGCCATTGGTGTTGACGATATTATCCGTATTGATGCCACTCCTACTGATGCTTTTTTTGTAGCTACTCAGTTGGCTAAGGTAGCTAAAGAAGGAAATTACGACCTTATCATTACAGGAAAGGAATCTATTGATTATAACGGCGGAATGGTGGGAGGATTTTTGGCAGGATTACTAAATCTACCCTTTATCAACAAATGCATAGGTTTAGATATCAATGGGACAGAGGTAATAGCTGAACGAGAAATAGACGGCGGTAAGGAAAAACTCTCCGCAACTCTTCCGTTAGTAATTGCGGGACAAAAAGGACTTACCCAAGAGAAAGACCTTCGTATACCAAATATGCGCAACCTAATGGCAGCTCGCACTAAAGTAATCACCGTGTTGCCTGCTGAAAATACAGATACGAGAGTAACAACCATAGGTTTTGAGAAACTTCCTGCCAAAAAACCTGTAAAAATGGTATCGGCTGATGATTTAGATACTCTTATTGATTTATTACACAACGAAGCTAAAGTAATTTAATAAAAAATGTCCATACTCATATATATAGATTCCGAAAACGGAAAAGTAAAGAAAAGTAGTTATGAAGTGGCTACTTATGCCAAAACTCTTGCTCAGAAACAAAATACCAAAATAGTAGCAGTAACTATCAACATTGATAATCCTGAAATGTTAGGCACTTATGGTATTGATAAAGTATTGAACGTAGCCGATGAAAAGCTACAACACTTTTCGGCGAAGGCTGTAGCACAAATATTACAACAGGCAGTGAAGAAAGAAGGGAGTACAACGGTGCTTTTCAGCGCCTCGTCGCAAGCCAAGAATATTGCCCCTTTATTAGCCATTTCTCTACAAGCAGGTTATGTGCCTAACGCCATTTCACTCCCTGAAAACGATTTTACTATTAAGAGTAATGCCTTTTCTAACAAAGCCGTAAGTTTAAACAAAATCACAACAGCTATAAAAATAGTAGGATTAGCTCCTAATGCCTTCGGAGTAAAAGAAAATCCTACTCCCGCAATTGTAGAACCCTTCTCCCCTACTCTTTCAGATAGTGATTTCGATATAAAGATAATCGCTACCGAGAAGGCTACAGGAAAAGTACCGTTAGACGATGCCTCTATTGTGGTATCAGGAGGACGCGGACTAAGAGCCGCCGAGAATTGGCACATAATCGAAGATCTTGCCGAAGTACTCGGCGCTGCCACTGCTTGTTCTAAGCCTGTGGCCGATATGGGTTGGCGTCCACACGCTGAACACGTAGGACAAACAGGAAAACCCGTTGCGCCTAACTTGTATATTGCCATTGGCATTTCAGGGGCTATACAACACTTGGCGGGGGTTAATGCCTCAAAAGTAAAGCTGGTTATCAACACCGATGCCGAGGCTCCTTTCTTTAAAGCTGCCGATTACGGTGTGGTAGGCGATGCTTTTGAAGTTGTTCCCAAGCTTATAGAAAAACTAAAAGCTAAACTTTAATATTTGTAATAACTTTTCACGGCTGGGAAATGCCCAAGAAACTGTGAAGATTTACAACAAATACAAAGAATGCTATGCAGATGGCAAGAGAGACTTTTCAATAAACTAAACTGATGAGTTAATGAGTTAATTTGTTACTATAGTAATTGACTTTTTAGCTCATCACCTAATCAAAAAATTGAACAATGCCTTTATTTAAAAAAGACCCTTTCGGACATACACTTTTCGTAAAACGATGGCTCATCCGCGTTTTTGGTATCCTTACTCACAGCAGGTATGATGGTTTTAACCAACTGAAGATTGAGGGTTCGGACGTTATTCGCGAATTGCCAGCACAGAATGTACTGTTCATTTCAAATCACCAGACTTATTTCGCCGACGTAACGGCTATGTTTCACGTGTTCAACGCAAGTCTTAAAGGTCGTAAAGATACTTTGGATAATATGGGCTATCTGTGGAACCCAAAACTCAACATTTATTACGTGGCGGCTTCCGAGACTATGAAATCAGGGATTCTGCCCAAAATATTAGGTTATGCAGGAGCTATACCGGTGAACAGAACTTGGCGCGAAAAAGGGAAAGAAATACACCGCGAAGTCCGCCAAGCCGACGTGGAAAACATAGGTATCGCCCTTGCCGATGGTTGGGTGATTACCTTCCCACAGGGCACTACCTCGCCGTGGAAACCTATCCGAAAGGGTACTGCACACCTCATCAAGCAATACAAACCTGTGGTGGTGCCCATCGTAATCGATGGATTCCGTCGCTCGTTTGATAAAAAGGGAATAAATATCAAAAAGAAAGGAGTGCAACAATCGATGATTATCAAATCGCCTTTGCAAATAGATTACGAAAATGATACGGTTGAAGAAATTGTAGCTAAAATAGAAATGGCTATCGAACAACACGAATCATTCCTTAAAGTTAAGAAATTAGAATCTGATGAGGCGCCAAAGATAGAAGGTAATCAATAACCCTATACTTGCCAGCAACGCTCCCATTAATGAGGGATAATTGGTACTAAAACCGTATAATAGGGGTAGGCCTCCTATATAAGCCCCAATTGAATTGGCCGTATTAAAAGCTGCTTGCATAAAGGCAGCTCCCATCATTTCAGATTGAGGAGCGCAACGAAAAATAAGCATATTTAAAGGAGAACCTAATGACATTGACATTGCTCCGCATATAAAAGTAAGTACCCACGCCATTGGCTGAATGTGCGAAAAGAAAAATACTAATAGCAACACACTAATGAGCAATAACAGAATATAAATAGTAGCTTTGATGGGAGAGTGACGGTCGGTAATCCAACCACCAAAGAGATTACCTACCACCATTCCAAATCCTGCTACAATCATCACAATCGATTTCATATCGGGGTGGATATGAGCTGTTTCAATCATCAGAGGTTGTATATAGCTAAACCACGCAAAGAGTCCGCCACAACCCAAAGCAGTGATAGCGAGCACTAATAAAGACTTCGGATTAAAGAATAAGCGTACTTCACGCTTTACACCGAGGTCTCTTTTATTTTCTACCTCGGGTAAAAACATTAGCACTGAAAACATTGTAAGCAATCCTAATATCGACACACATCCCATCGCTATACGCCAGCCAGCCCACGCTCCTATATAGGTGAGCAACGGAACCATTAACAAATTAGCAATAGTGAGCCCTGCAAACATAATAGAAATAGCAAAAGCTTCTTTCCCTTTTGGTGCCAATTGCTTAGCTGCAATTGCCCCTACACCAAAAAAAGCTCCGTGAGGTAAGCCCGAAAAAAATCGTGCTAATAATAAGGTGGTATAATCAGGGGAGAAAGCCGAAAGCCCGTTGAAGAGGGTAAAGAGCACCATAAAAAAGATTAAAATCTTCTTTGGATTATAAGAGGCAGCTAGTGCAATAAGTGTCGGGGCACCTACTACTACTCCTATGGCATATGCCGAAATAAATCGTCCTGTAAGAGCATCATTTAGTCCCATATCTTCCCCAATAACACGCAATAAGCCCATTATTAAGAATTCTGTTGTTCCTAAAGCCAAGCCTCCTATAGCAAGAGTCCAAAGTTTTTTAATCATCGTTTTTATTTTTGAGCGCGCAAAGTTACAAAAAAATTACTGATGATGATAGGGTTCATTACGAAGAATCGTAAAAGCACGGTATAGCTGTTCTACAAAAAATAGGCGTATCATTTGGTGTGAAAAGGTGAGTTTGGAAAGTGACAACTTGCCATTAGCACGGTCGTATACTTCTTTTGAAAAACCATAAGGTCCCCCAATCACAAAGGTGAGCTGCTTGATGCCGGCATTCATTTTCTTTTGCAATTCATCGGCGAAAGCTACTGAGGTAAACTCTTTGCCACGTTCGTCTAAGAGTATCAGATGATGAGACGAGGCTATATTGCCGAGGATAAGCTCCCCTTCTTTTGCTTTTTGTTGCTCTTCCGATAGTGATTTGCTATTCTTAATATCGGGCAAGAGTTGCAATTCAAAATTGATGTAATACGAAAGTCGTTTTTCATACATATCAATAAGCTGTTGCAAAGCAGGATTATCGGTCTTGCCCACCGCGAGAAGTTTGATGTTCATTATTTTTCAGAATAAAAGCTAAAAGGTAAAAAATAAAAATAAGGTTATAAATCACAAACAAATACTTCGATGTTTTTCCTTAAAAGTGTTTGCCTTATAAGTTTCTCAATTCTGTCCCAAGAGCCTCCTGCCAATCCGCAACCTATGCGAGGCATTTGCACTTTGGCATTTATTTCATAAGCAAAATCGGCTATTATTTGCAATCCTCTTTTCACAGCCTCATAACGAATAGGTGGGTCACCGTTTTCATCATTGTATATATTGTGTTGCCCAATGAGATTTGCAACCCATATCTTCTCTTCTACCGATACAAATTGTACCTCTCCCAAAGCAAATTTTTCCCCTTCTTTATACCATTGTTTGTATTGTTTTTCGGGGTATTTCCAGCGTTTGGAAAGTGCTAACACAAATCCCTTCCCCCAAGCGCCTATATCATTACAAATATGGGCGATAACAATGTTTCCTTCGGCTTGTGGCACCGTAGCATCTGCTTTTAAATAGTGTATCATCGCTTAAATCTTTTGTTATTTTGGCAAAGATAACTAATTTTTATTAACACTACAAAAACAATTTTTTATTACCTTAATCACAATAAATAACTCTTTTTTTACTATTTAAGGCAAATTCTATATTAAAAACTTTTATAAGGGAACAGAATACTTATAATAAATCATACAAGTATAATATTTAGATTCATAAAAAAACTTTGTCAAAGTACTTAAACTTTGACAAAGTTTGTGATGTGAAGGAGATTGGAGACTTTTCTCATCTCTTTTTTATAATGCAAGAGTGATTATCATTATTGTTTTATCATTAGAAAAAGAATCTTTCTTTTTCTCCTTTTTCGTTCAAGATTTCTAACGAGTTGCGATTGCGTGAAGAAAGGGTAGACATTACATTTTTCAATTCATCTACATCTTTAATGGTCTTTCCATTCACTGAAAGCAACACTTTTCCCACTATATTGATATTATTATACTCATAAAACTGACCTGCAGCGGTAACCTTCACTCCGTTTTTAGTTTTAAAACGTTTTTGGTCAGCATCTGAAAGGTTTTTCACTTCCAAACCTAAGGATTGTATCACATAAGTAGTATTTTTCTTAAGTGTAATATTAGCGGTGCGTTCTTTACCTTCGCGTACATAAGTTACTTTTAGCATATCACCAGGACGTTTAGAAGCGATGTGACCACTAAGGTCAGAGTATTTATGTATCTTCACATTGTCAATTTGCTTGATGATGTCTCCTTTTTTAAGTCCGGCAGCTCCTGCTCCTGACTCATCATCTACTGAATCTATATAGAATCCTTCTGTTTCTTTTACGTTAAGTTTCTTAGCTATTTCTGAGTCTAACCCTTGTCCGCGTACGCCCATCACCCCACGTTGCACGTTCCCATACTCTATAAGGTCTTCCACTACTTTCTTAGCAATATTGCTAGGCACAGCAAACGAGTAGCCCATATATACACCCGTAGTAGATGAGATAGCAGTATTGATACCAATGAGGTCACCGTTGAGGTTTACCAAAGCTCCCCCACTATTCCCCATATTCACCACAGCATCGGTTTGTATGAATGATTCTATTTTATCGCTACCGCGCTCGCTGATGTTACGCGCTTTCGCACTGATGATTCCCGCAGTAACGGTAGAATTTAAGTTAAAAGGATTCCCTACCGCGAGCACCCATTCGCCTACTTGCGTATTATCGGAGTCGGCAAAGGTGAGGAAAGGTAGTTTTTCGTCGGCTTCTATTTTCAGTAAGGCAATATCCGAAGAAGCATCTGTGCCTATAAGTTTAGCAGTATAAGTTTTATTGTTGTTGAGAGTAACCTCCAAAGTAGTAGCGTTGGCAATCACGTGGTTATTGGTTACTATATAGCCATCGGGGGTAATGATAACCCCAGAACCTGTACCTACTTGGGTTTGTTCGCCACCTCCATTACCGTAAAAAAGGTCGAAGATAGAGGTAACGCCTCCTTGTGATTTTACAGTGTTCTTTACGTGCACTACGCTATTCACCGTTTTGTTAGCTGCTTCCACAAAGTTAGTTTCACCTGCTACCGTTCTTTCAGGGGTAGTGTGATTAGTTTGTACCAAAGTAGGACGTGAGAGCAGCTCTAGCGCTTCTTGTTTGGCATCGTGTTTATCTATAAAGAGTTTATACCCTCCTAAGGTCATAGCCCCGCCGAGAAAGGCAGCAGCTATCATTGTTGCATAATTTTTCATCATATTCTTTGTTTTACTAATTTGTTTTATATCATAAAACAATTAGGCAACAACTGTGCCATTTTAATGACCGACGGTAAAAGCTTCTTTAATTTTCTCTACTTCAGCTCCTATATCGCCTGCTCCTACAGCAAGTAATAATTTTGGTTGTTTTTTAAGCAATAAAGGTATCAATTCTGCTTTACTCACCAATATTTTCTGTTTAGCCGTCACTTTGTCTAACAATACTTGTGAAGTAATACCTTCAATAGGCAGCTCTCGAGCAGGGTAAATATCCAATAGAACTACATCGTCAAACTGTGATAGGCTTTTTGCAAAATCGTCTAAAAAGTCACGTGTCCGAGTGAACAAATGGGGTTGGAAGACAATAGTTTTAGGAGTGTGGGGGTACATCTCCTCTACTGCTTGGAACAACGCATTAATTTCCGAAGGGTGATGTGCATAATCGTCTATAAAAGCAAAGTTGTCTTCCTTGATAATATATGAGAAACGCCTTTTCACACCTTTGAATGTAGCCAAATGAGGAAGCAACTTTTCAGGGGCAAATCCTGCTTTTACCGCCATCGATACGGCTGCTAAGGCATTGAGTAGATTATGTCTTCCTGGCTTCAATAAAGTATAGTCTTTATAGACGCCTCCTTTATAATGAAAATCAAAATGGTAAATACCGTTCTTTACGGTTATATTTTGGAAAGTATAATCGGCATTATCTTCTAATCCGTAGGTCTCACCTTCTATATCTAAACCATTGCGTACTATAAGACTTCCCCCTGGTTTTATCTTACCTGCAAACTCTCTAAAACCTTCTATCAAGTGTTGTTTATCGCCATAAATGTCGAGATGGTCAGCATCCATAGACGTGATACAAGCTATATTGGGCGAGAGTCGCAAGAAGGAACGGTCGAACTCATCGGCTTCTGCCACAGTGTACTCACTGCCTTTCAGTACTAAGTTGCTGTTGAAGTTTTCAGCAATCCCTCCTAAAAACGCACTTACCGAAGCTCCTGCTTCTACCAATAGGTGGGCGAGAATACTTGAAGTAGTGGTCTTACCGTGCGTACCTGCCACTGCAAGGCAGAAAGTATTTTTAGTGATAAACCCTAATACTTCCGAGCGTTTTACTACTTCGTAGCCATTTTGCTGAAAATAGTTTAATTCCTTATGGTCTTTGGGTACGGCAGGTGTATATACTACCAGCGTAGTGCGCTTGTCTTTAAAAGAGGCGGGAATAGCATTTACATCATCGGTAAAATGTACTTTTATACCTTCTTTTTCGAGCATTTCAGTAATTTCAGTGGGGGTACGGTCATAACCACACACCTTTTTGCCATTGGCATTAAAATAACGAGCAAGGGCAGACATCCCTATGCCCCCTATGCCTATAAAATAAACGTTCTGTATAGGTTGTAAATCCATTTGTATAAAATGCGAAGTAAGAGGTAAGAGTTTTTAATTCTTCACTCAATTACCTCATAATTTTTTAGTTTCTATTAGCTTTTTTGAAGCATCGTATTTGCGAACTTCCTTTTTCTTAGTATCAGTTACAGTGTAATTGTCTAATTTTCCATTCTTGTAGATGGAAACAGTAGTCTCTTTTGTACTGCGGTCTTCACAAGTTTTTTGGCTAATTACTCCTTTGTCATAAGTTTCACGACAATTGCCGTTTTCAGTAACATACCATTTTTCAGTAATTTTCCCAGTAGGGTCATATTTAGTAGTGATTTTGCTATCCACTTGGTCTAATTTCAGCTTCCCGTTTTGGTAAAATTCCTTTGTAGTACTCTTGATTGTATTCACTTCTTTGCTGGGGTTGCCATTCTTGTGGTAAGTAGTAACTACTTGGTCAGCTCCTTCCTTCAAGTTGGTGTGTATTTCTATCTTTTGGGCAAGCTTACCAGCGTGGTCAAACACGTGTCCTTCAATAATGTTCCCTTTGAAGATGTTTTTCTTGCGCAATCTACCTTCGGTATTGAATATGTGTATTTCCGAGAGCTTCCCATTGGCGAAGATATAGGTAGATTTTAGGTTTTTTTCCTTGTTTTCAAACTGCCCTTCACCTACAAACTGCCCGTTGTTGCCTATCTCGAATTCAAAGCGCTGTTCATCATTGTCAATAACGTAATTTCCTTTCGGCAGAACTACCTTTCGCGTCATATACGCTTGGCGAATCATATCGCTATTAATACCTGCCGAATTGCCCGATTTAAGGTTTCTTTGTAACTGCAAATATGCGTCGTAATTTACGTATTCCTTCACTTCCACGATACCTCTTTTAAATTCATCGCTTTTAGTATCTATAAAAAACTGCTTTCCCAATTGGTTTTGCGCAAAAGTAAATGTAGCACACCCCAGTGCTATAAATGTAAAAAGTCTCTTCATCTGTTTTAATTCTTATTTTCTAAGATAATATTTACTATTTCCTCAGTAGCATTAGGCAAAGCCAACGTCTTAATGTGTTGCGACAGGCTCTGCTGTTTTGCCTCATCGTTTATGAGTTCGGTAAAAGTGGTAGCAAAAGTAGTGCCTAAATCAGTTTCGCGTATCAAAATAGCAGCCTGTTTTTGCTCAATAGCTCGTGCATTTTTGGTCTGGTGGTCTTCTGCCACATTGGGCGAAGGAATAAATATCACAGGTTTTCCCACTACACACAATTCGCTCACCGAGCTGGCTCCTGCGCGAGAGATAATTACATCGGCAACAGCATAAGCCAACTCCATTTTGTCAATAAAAGCTAAAACTTTCACTCGTTCGCTTTCATATTTCTTGTACTCTTCATAATACAGTTTGCCACACTGCCATAACACTTGCACCCCAAGTTTTTCAAATAAAGGCAACTGCTCTTCTACCAGCTGATTGATACGCCTGGCTCCTAAACTACCCCCTAATACCAATAACGTTTTTTGCTCAGGGTTCAGCTGAAAATATGTCAGTCCTTCTGTGCGGTGCTTTGCTATATCCAAGAGCCCACCGCGAATAGGATTACCTGTTTTTACGATTTTCTCTTTGGGGAAGAACTGTTCCATTGCATCGTAAGCCACACATATTTTTTTTGCTTTTTTAGAAAGCATTTTGTTGGTAATACCCGCATACGAATTCTGTTCTTGAATGAAAGTAGGAATACCCATTCCGCCAGCTACCTTCACCACAGCACCGCTAGCAAAACCTCCGGTACCTATTACGGCATCGGGTTTAAAACGCTTGATAATGCTCCGAGATTTCAGCAAGCTACTGATGAATTTTAAGGGGAATAGCAAGTTCTGCAAGGTAATTTTACGCTGAATGCCCGAAATCCAAAGCCCTTCAATAGGATAACCCGCCTGTGGTACCTTTTGCATCTCCATACGGTCTTTGGCGCCCACAAACAGAATGTCGGCATCTGGAATACGTCTTTTCAATTCATCGGCAATAGCGATAGCAGGAAAAATATGCCCGCCTGTACCTCCTCCTGATATGATAAACTTTTTCATTTCTCGTTCTAATTTGGTGCAAAGGTACGCAAATCTTCACAAAAAGCAATATTATTTAAGCATTTGCTTAATACTGCTGTTGATAGCCTTAAAAACTTCACTGTTCTGATGAGGCACACAGTCCTGCACCCAATACCACCAAAAATAACCGCCCACGTAGTTCTTTACATATTTAGGCATCGAATAATAGTGCTTAGCCCTTTCCACTTTACTCTGTACAGGGGGCTCTTTATAATCCTTATTGCCACACTCCCCTATGCCCAATTTAACACTCGGAAAAATAGACTCTAAATTGTTAAATACCTCTTGCCAATTAGGCTGGTAATTGTCGTTATCATCTTCGTAATAGCTTACTAACACGTAATCCAACTGCTTTTTCATATCTTCGGGGATATATCTTTTTAGCCAATCCTCCATCGTCACCTTTTGGTCACCTGGTTTAAAATAGTAGCTCACAAGCACTGTTTTCGCATTTTTACTGCGGATAAACTTATAAGCACCATAGGCTTTATCGGCAATAAACTGAGGGTTGTCACCCATCCAACCTTCTCCGTTAATTTCATTGCCCACTTCCCAAAAATCCGTATATGCCGAGAGTTCTTTATACGAATCTTGAAATCTCTTTACATAACTATCCACAGTTTTGTAACCTTTCATATCTTCTGAATCGGCAGGTGTTGCCATCACATAAGCTACTTGATGAACAGCCGAAAAAAGCGGTTTGTAATTAGCTATCGCTGTTTTCTTAGACATCACAATGCGCACCGTAGGCTTTACAGGCATTGCCTTGATAGCACTTACAATCTGCTGAACAGTAACTCCGGTTTCCTCCCAACTGTCGTCTATAGTAATGCCATACAAATAGGCATTCGTAGGGGTATTAGGTTTGGGGTTATCAGGCTTGGGTTTGTCTGGAATTGGTTTATCAGGGGTAGGTTTATTAGGGTCTGGTTGGGGAACTTCGTCATTGTTTTTATGGCAAGCTATAAAAACGATTGCCATACATAGGTATAATATTCTTTTCATTTGTTAAACAATTTTATTCTGAAAGTGCAAAGGTACTATTTTTATTGCAAACTGCTTCAAAAAATCATCTGAAAAATCAAAATCTACCCTTTCCCCCTCAGCTTTCGCATTTACCCCATTCTTTCTTCGCTTTAATGTTATGAACTTTACCAAAATTTGAAACTTTAGTAAAGTTGAAGCCTTCCACTAACCTTCTTTTTATCTCTATTTCAACTGTAACTTACCTTCGTCATTCGTTCGTCATTCGTTCGTCATTCGTTCGTCATTCGTTCGTCTTTTGTTCGTCTTTTGTTTATCTGCCTGTGCGACTCGCACCGTCTTTTGTTCGTCTTTTCATTATCTGTCTGTCGTGCTACGACTGTCCGTGCGGCTCGCTTTGCCTATCGTGCTACGACCTCGCATCGGTTTTCTTTTAAAGCTTGTCCCCCTTCGGGGGTTCGGAGGCTTTCGCCACACTGTCACTCGTCATTGATTTGGTATTTTTGGCAAAGTTGAAAACTCCTAATAGTCTCTTTCTTACCTCCATTATATCCTTATTTTGAATTTGTTTTTTGTTCATTCTTAAACCACTGTAGACCCACTGTAGACCCACTCTTAAGCCAGTCTTTTTTCGCTTGTTGTTCGTTTATCCTATAAGCTTTGCATAAGCCCCCACCTAATTAACCATTAACCACTAATCATTAATCACTAATAAAAAACCTCCAAAAAGCGAATAGCTTTTTGGAGGTATTCTTATTTTTATCGTACTTTTTACTAATAAAACAGTTTATTTGATAGGCGTTTTAGGCAAGATAACTTCTCCTGGGTCTTTCCAAAGTCCATCTTTGATAGCTCTTTTTTTAGCCGCTTCAGCACGTTTCTCGCTATCAGGGTGTGAACTCATCATCTTTTGGAATTTACTTTGGGTTGCTCCACCTGAAAGCAAAGCCAATTTCTTAAATGCTGTATAAACAGCCACCACATTATAACCGTGTTTCTTCATAAAATTGTAAGAATATTCATCGGCTTGTGATTCTTGTTTTTTGCTGTGTTTAGCATCAAGAATAGCATTAGCCATTTCACCCAATTCAGTGTCGCTTAGTTTTCTTACAACCCCCGAAGCCGAGCTTGCAGCATCTTGTGCAGCAGCACGCATATAAGCAGATTTGATAGCATCTTTAGTGTCCTCATTCTTCACGTGACCTATTTCGTGACCGATAACTGCCAATAATTCATCATCAGTCATCAAATCCATCAACGATGAGAACACACGCACACTCCCATCAGCACAAGCAAACGCATTGATATCGGTTACCAGATACACTTTGTAATTGAGCTTCAAACCGTCCTCATTTTGGTGTTTTCCAAACACACGATTCAAGCGTTTAGTATACGGACTGTTTTTGCCTGCTACCGGATTATGAGCATCCATCCAGTCTACTGATTCCTTTGAAAGCCTTTTAGCATCTTCATTAGTAAATGATAAAGCTTGTGCTCCTTTTGTAACAGCACTTGCGGCTTTCCCTAAATTGATTTTTTGAGCTTGTCCCATAGAAAATAGCCCTATAGACATTGCAATTAAGATAAAATTTTTCATTTGAAATTCTTTTAATAATAATGGCGCAAATTTATGCTTTTCTATGATTAAAACAAAATATTTTTATATTTTTCTTTCGTATTAATATTTTTTTTCGTACCTTTGCCCGCAGTGTAGAAGACTGCCTTTTTTCCTGATAAGGAGAAATGGAATAGTTTTTGTTACTACCCAACTATTTAATACAAAACAAGAGGAGATTTATGAACGATAACTTTTCACCAAGAGTTAAAAGGATATTCACATATAGCAAAGAAGAAGCCATTCGCTTAGGGCAATCTACGGTAGGCACTGAGCACTTTGTGTTAGCCATATTGCAAGAAGGTGAAGGTAGTGCAATTGATTTAATGCACAGTTTAAATATCGATATGGAAAGACTGCGCCAAAACATCCACACGCTCACTTCTGCACGTGGTCTCAACCCTCCTAACTTCAATGCCGTTCATTTCACCGTACAAGCCGAAAGAGCAATGCAGGCTACTTACTTAGAAGCAAAACGCTCCCAGAATGATACAATTAATACAGCTCATCTATTACTAAGCATTTTGCGTAACGAAAACGACCCTACTACTAAAGTTTTCAACAAGCTAGGCGTAAATTATGAAGTAGCAAGAGATAAATTCCAACCCATACGCGACGATAATTATCAAGTCTCATCACCCACCGATGAAGTTGATGAATACGACCGAGATTATAGTTTACCTCACGAAAACAAATCGGGTTACAAAGGTCAGCAACCTAATCAAGGGGGGCAATATGGGCAACGAAAACTCACTGTGTTAGATAACTTTGGTAGAGATTTAACTGCTTTAGCCGAACAAGGTAGTTTAGACCCCGTAGTAGGTCGCGAGAAGGAAATAGAACGCGTATCCCAAATATTGAGCCGCCGTAAGAAGAATAACCCAATACTCATCGGTGAACCTGGTGTTGGTAAAAGTGCCATCGCCGAAGGATTAGCTTTGCGCATTATTCAGAAAAAAGTGGCACGAGTATTGTATAACAAACGTGTGGTAACACTCGATTTAGCTTCCTTAGTGGCTGGAACTAAATATCGCGGACAGTTTGAAGAACGCCTTAAAGCTATAATGAGTGAACTCGAAAAGAATAAAGATATTATTCTTTTTATTGATGAAATTCACACCTTAGTGGGAGCTGGTGGCGCCTCAGGTAGCTTAGATGCCTCTAATATGTTTAAACCTGCCTTAGCACGTGGTGAAATACAATGTATTGGAGCTACTACCTTAGATGAATATCGCCAATCTATTGAAAAAGATGGTGCATTAGAACGCCGTTTTCAAAAAGTAATCATCGAACCAACAAGTGTAGATGAAACCATACAAATTCTTCGCAATATAAAAGGAAAATACGAAGAACATCACAACGTAACCTATACCGATGAGGCTATCGAGGCTTGTGTAAAGCTCACCAATCGTTATCTTACCGACCGTTATTTGCCCGATAAAGCTCTTGACGCCTTAGACGAAGCTGGTGCAAGAATACATATTATGCAAGTAAAAGTTCCACAATATATCGTGGAATTGGAAGAACGTTTAGAACAAGCTACTCAAGCCAAAAACAGAGCTGTTTCACGTCAGCAGTTTGAAGAAGCTGCCCGTTTGCGCGATAACGAGAAAATTATCGAAAATTCATTAGTCGAAATGAATAAGAAATGGGACGAAGAATCTAAACAACACCGTGATGTAGTAACTGCCGACCATATTGCCGATGTAGTCTCAATGATGAGCGGCGTACCTGTAAACAGAATTGCTCAAACTGAAATGAGCAAACTCTCAGGATTATCCGAGATAATGAAATCCAAAATCATTGGTCAAGATGAAGCGGTAGAAAAGGTAGTGAAATCTATCAAACGCAATCGTACAGGCTTAAAAGACCCGAATAAACCTATAGGTTCTTTCATCTTTTTAGGACAAACAGGAGTTGGAAAAACACAACTCGCTAAAGTGCTTGCCAAAGAACTTTTCGATTCAGAAGAAACAATGGTACGCATTGATATGAGTGAGTATATGGAGAAGTTCTCAGTTTCTCGTCTCATAGGAGCTCCTCCAGGGTATGTAGGTTATGAAGAAGGCGGTCAGCTCACCGAGAAAATACGTCGCAAACCTTATTCTGTGGTGCTTTTAGATGAGATAGAAAAAGCACACCCCGATGTTTTCAATATGCTTTTACAAGTGCTTGACGATGGTTTCTTAACTGATAGTTTAGGACGAAAGATTGATTTTAGAAATACTATCATCATTATGACCTCTAATATAGGAGCTCGTCAAGTAAAAGATTTTGGGCAAGGTGTTGGTTTTGGCACTTCAGCAAGAATAGCCCAATCCGAAGCTAATGAGAAATCTATTGTCGAAAATGCTTTGAAAAAGGTATTTGCTCCTGAGTTTCTAAACCGTATTGATGATGTGATTACTTTCAATCCTCTTAGCAAAGAAGATATCTTTAAAATTATCGATATTGAGCTTTCTAAACTGTACTCACGTATCAACGATTTAGGCTATGGAGTACAACTCAGCCAGAAAGCAAAGGAATTCATTGCAGATAAAGGCTATGACAAACAATATGGTGCTCGACCTTTGAAACGCGCTATTCAGAAATATGTAGAAGACATATTAGCCGAAGAAATAGTATCTAACCAAGTGCACGAAGGCGATAGCATTCACTTTGATTTAGATGAGAAAGGAGAAAACCTCATAATAACACAAAAAGAACTTATTTAATAACATCAACCTTTTGAACTTTTAGGTATTTCCTCAAAGTTCAGAATTTAAACGCTCAAATTACTATGTACGTATTAAGAATTTTAGGTTTATTTACACTACTACTCAGCTTATCTTCCTTTTCAGAGGCAGTAAAGAATACCGAAAAGAGTGTAGTTGTAAATACAGCTACCACAAAGGCTGTGGAAAATAAGAGCAAGCCTAAAAAGAAAACATTTTCTCCTCCTAAGAAAGGGAAAAAAGCTACCACCAGAGTGGCTACAACAGCTAAAAAACGTCATAAGTTACCTCCTAAACGCAGTGTAGCTCATCATTCTGCTAAAAAGTCTGTAAAAAAAGCTCCTGTTAAGAGAGCTTTAGCTATAACTGATAAAAAGAAAAAGCCTATAAAAGAAGATATAGCTGTTGCTAAGAGTAAGAGATATGCTCCTAAAAAACACATCGGTAATAAAGCCCTAAAACAATACGCTGAAAATACCCTCGCAGACACTGAATTGGAAGACGACTTAGAAGACGAAGAACTATTTGAGGAACCTGAAAGCTATGAAACTACCGATATAGCGCTTACTGCACTCTCTAAAAGTAAAGCAGATACCAAACAGCAGAAAGTATTATTAGATACAGCTTTCTCATACTTAGGAACCCCTTACAGACACGGAGGTGTTACCCGTAATGGTATGGATTGTTCTGGTTTTGTAAGTACTACTTTCAAATCTATTTCAGTACCATTATCTCACTCCTCACAAGAAATGGCTACACAAGGAACTAAAATTGACTTGGAAGATGTAAAAGTAGGCGATTTACTTTTCTTCAGAACGACTAGGAAAAACAGAATATCACACGTAGGTATGGTAGTAGATATAGATGGAGATATTAAATTCATACACTCTTCCTCTAAAAGAGGAGTTGTGATTTCTTCATTAAGTGATGAATATTACAAGAAAACATTTCGTATGGCAAAACGTGTAATGTGAGATTTGTAAATACTCCCATATTAACTATCTTATTAGGACTCATAGGAGGGATTGCTATTACTGATGTAATAGCTCCCTCTTTTTTATTTGCAATAAGTAGTTGTATATGCTTACTGCTCACTTTGGCAATACATCAGTTTTTAGCTACCAAACGATATACTTTTCGTCACGGAATTGTAATACACGTAGGTCTCACTTCCGTAGCAGTGGGTATACTAATAACTATCCTTCATACCCCCACCTATAACTCTAAGCATTACACACAAAAACTAAATGCTAATGAGTATTACACTTTAGAAGCTGACATAATAGAGCAAACTTCACAAACAGATTACGGTACTACCTTTAAAGCCGAGCTCTTAACGGCTAACCATACAAGTACAGAAGGAAAAATTCTGTGCTTTTTTCCTTCTAAAACAATTACCGATGATGTGAAAACATTAGCTCCAACAGATAGATTGGTTTTTGTAGGCAAATATACTCCTATATCTCCTCCTAAAAATCCATATCAATTCAACTATAAACGGTATATGGAGCGAAAAGGTGTATATGGGCGAACAGAAGTAGTTGCTTTTTCTGTTGTTAAAAATAATACAACAGGTTTTATGGGGAGTATTGCGAGAACACGCTCTCATTTAGCTATTGTAATAGGCAAATATTTTAATCAAGAGTCTTCTGCTCTGTTAAAAACACTACTCTTAGGAAAACGTACTGATTTAGATAACGAAGTCTATCAACATTATGTTGATGCGGGAGCGGTGCATATCTTAGCTATTTCGGGATTACACGTAGGGATTATTACTGCTATACTCCTTTTATTACTGCAAAAGATGCCTAATTTAGGTTTTTATCGTCCATTGCGATACTTTATACTATTAGCAGGCTTATGGACTTTTGCTTTCATAGCAGGCGCCTCTCCTTCGGTACTGAGGGCTACTGTAATGTTCAGCTTTGTAGGATTGAGTACTCTTATACGCAGGAAACAAGGCAGGTTTGATGCGTTAATGCTCTCAATGTTATTTCTGTTGCTTATCAATCCTTACTATTTGTATGATGTAGGCTTTCAGTTGAGTTATGCAGCAGTATTTTCTATAATGAAATTCTACCCTGTGATGCGCAAATGGTGGCAACCTGAGAATAAATACTTACAATGGATATGGTCACTATTTTTGGTAGGATTATCTGCTCAAATAGTAGTTTTACCTATCAGTTTGTACTATTTTCACCAGTTTCCTATATTGTTTTTCGTTTCTAACTTGGTAGTAGTACCTTTATTACAACCTATACTCATAGGAGGTATCATTGCCTTATGTTTGGGAAGTTTTGGTATTCTGCCTTATGCCATAGTTTTCGTCTTAGAAAAATTAATCGCTTTGATGAACTTTTTGGTAGCATTTATAGCTCATCAAGAAACGTTTATCATACGCAACATACCTTTTACTACTCCCCTACTTCTTTCTTCCTTATTGACGGTGTTCATACTCATTGTTTTTGTACATTATAGGAAATACAAAGTATTGGTAGCTCTTCTCTTATCTGTTATTTTATTTCAAGGGGTACTTTTCTATCACAAATATCAATTAGAAACTACTGAAGAAATGATAGTTTTCAGCAAATATAAACAGAAAGTAATCACTATTAGACAAGGTGATAAACTAAGTATTTATCAAACAGATACAATTTCTCCTGATCCTGTAGTAATGAACTACATAAAAAATAAAGGTGTCAGTAATATTGAGCTTAAGAAAATGCCTTATATACTACGCTTCAAACAAAAAAACTACTTGCTAATGGATAGTTTAGGGATATACCCAAAATCCAAGCAAGTAGTTATTGATAGTGTTATCTTCTTACAAAAACCTAAAATCAATTTGGATAGAATGAAGCGAGATTTATCGCTTAGGTAGTAGTAAGGAAAGAATAATGTACAATAAAATAATTAGCGGAATAGCAATTATTTTTAAACTTAGAAGTAAAATGACGCAAAGCGCTAAGAATACATATTTCAACGCATTATTCTTAAAAGAATAATCGCTAAACTTCAACGCAAAGAGTGCTATTTCAGCATTCAACAAGTAAGCACTCAACAAAGTAATCCCTAACAAGACCCACATATTATGCAATAAACTATTGAATAATTCAGTAGGCTGATATTGTAATATAAGAGGCAAAGAAAGAATAAACATTGTATTAGCTGGAGTAGGAAGCCCTATAAAGCCAGATGTTTGCCGTGTGTCTATATTAAAATTCGCCAAGCGATAGGCAGAAGCTAAAGTAATAAAGAAACCAACATAAGGCAACAACATAGCAAAAGTCCCCTCAGTTTGTAATACATAGGTACTATTACTCAATAGCTGAAACATCACAATGCCAGGAACTACTCCAGAAGTAACCATATCGGCTAAGGAATCTAACTGTAAACCCATTTCGGATTTTACGTGTAGCAAACGAGCAAAGAAACCATCAAAAAAATCGAGGAAAATGCCTATTGCCACAAACAAAGCAGCCCAATCAATCGCTCCTCTTACGGCAAAGACAATCGCTACAGTTCCGCAAAGGAGATTGGATAAAGTGATAAGATTAGGGACATACTTCTTCATTCTACTTACAATCGGCATCTAAATAATCTGGAAGATACGAAATATCTTTGTTAGCATCACAATCTGGATAAGTTACCACACCATATTCATTACGCACAATCTCATTTATAGAAGGTTTACCATCGTGATCGTGGTCGGCACGACGTGTAGCAATAAGTCTTACTGTAAAAATTAAAGGTGAATAAGCAGGTATTTTAGATTGGCTGTTATTGAAATAGCCTAAACCTGAAGGAATAAAGAAAACTCCAACTCCTCCATCAGTAGGAGCATTTAGAGTACCATCACTATTGTTTGTAAGCCCTCTAGCTGATGCTTTTAGTTGAGCAACCCCCTCCCTAAAACCTCTAATAGTACCTGAAGGCTTGTTGGTAACAATATTACCTATGAGATCCATCCAATTAGAAGTAGATTGTGTTGTTGTTTCATCAAATACACTTAAATCTAATAACTGTCCTTTATAATTCACATATACTGAATCAGCAATAGTAGTGGTAGTTCCTGTCCCCTCTTGCAAAATAAGATAGTAAAGCGTATGACGTACAAGAGCATTATTAGCATCATAGACATCTAATTCTAACCGTTTTAGCTTACTATCATTGAAGATAGACGCTGTAGTATTAGAGGTTGTTGCAAAGGTAACCGTTTCAGAAATAGTGGTTGTTGCTGAAAAAGTGTAAGTATGCGTTTTTAAGAATGTTTCAATACTTTGATTATTCTCATTTCTCACCTCTGTAACATCACGTGGAGGCGCTACATTAGAGTTTTCATTTTTCTTACACGAAACAGCAAATAGTAAACCTATTGTGCTAATAGTAAATATAAATTTATTCATCATATAAAATTTCTTTATCCCTTAGTATAAGATACAATTAATTTATTATTTTTGCACTTATTATATTTTCTAAAATACAAAAGAATGCGAATTGATAAGTACTTATGGTGTGTACGTTACTTCAAAACACGTAATATAGCTACTGAAGCCTGCAAAAAAGGACACATCAAAGTGAATGGTGAAACTGCAAAACCCTCAAGGGAGATTTACAAAAACGACCAAATAATAGTGCGTAAGAACCAAATCAACTACCAATTGGAGGTTTTAGATATCCCTGTGAGCCGTGTGGGAGCTAAGTTAGTAGACCTTTATCGCCAAGACAACACGCCTCCTGAGGCTTTTGAACAAGCCGAAATACAAAGACTTGCGCAAGACTATTATCGCGAAAAAGGAGAGGGTCGCCCTACTAAAAAAGACCGCCGTGCTATTGATAATCTCTTGAATGACTTTCAAGAAGATAATGAATTATAGCAAGGTTGGATATTTTTCAGGATTAGCTTCGTGCATTATACTGTATATCTTCTCAATGATACTATCAGCATTAGGTTTAGAAAAGTAATCACCATCAGTAGCATACGCTGGACGATGTTCTCCTGCTGCTAAGGTTTGTGGCGCACTGTCCAAATACTGATAAGCATTTTGTTCTTCTACAATTTTCTGCAAAATATATGCCGAAGTAGCTCCAGGCATATCTTCGTCTACTACTAATAGTCGATTGGTTTTCTGTATGCTCTTCACTATATCGTGACGCACATCGAATGGTGCCAAGGATTGTGCATCTATAATCTCTATATCAATACCCATAGAAGCTAACTCATCGGCAACTTCACACACGATGCGCAAAGTAGAGCCATAAGATACGACTGTAATATCTTTTCCTTCACGAAGTGTTTCGACTACTCCAATAGGCGTTTTGAACTCGGTGAGGTTCGTGGGCATTGCTTCTTTCAGGCGGTAACCATTAAGACATTCCACCACTACCGCAGGTTGATTACCTTCTAAGAGTGTATTGTAGAACCCTGCTGCCTTCACCATATTACGAGGAGTAAGGATATACATTCCTCTAAGAGAAGCTAACAATATTCCCATAGGAGAACCTGCGTGCCAAATACCTTGTAAACGGTGTCCTCTTGTTCTGATGATAAGAGGAGCCATTTGCCTTCCAAAAGTGCGATAATGTAAACTAGCCAAATCATCACTTAACGTTTGTAAACCATAGAGAATATAATCTAAATATTGTATCTCAGCAATCGGACGTAAACCACGCATGGCCATACCTATACCTTGTCCTACTATAGCAGTTTCACGAATACTTGTGTCAGCTACTTTTATAGCTCCGTGTTTTTTCTGTAATCCTTCTAATCCTTGGTTTACATCACCTATGTTCCCTACGTCCTCACCAAATATCAATAAATTAGGATATTTAGAAAGTAAGGCATCAAAATTCTCTCTCAGTACAATACGTCCATCAACAAGTTCTTTTGATGTATCATAGGTGGGGAGTACTTCTTCTATATGGATAGGATTTTGTTTATTTTCAGTATGAAGAAATCGACTATATTTGGGTTCGTTTTCTTTTATATAGCTCTTTATCCAATTCTGTAAGGGAAGTATTCTATTTTCACCTTCAGGTAATAATAAACGTAAGGCTTTTCTGGCAGTGCTCAACACATCTTTGCGATTAGGTAAGGCCACTTTAAGAAGAGATTTGGATAGGCTTTCTACTTTTTCTTTTATAGTACTATTATTTGTATTTATTAATAATGAAGCAAGAAGAGCAGTAAGTTCTTTCCTCTCTTGTTCAATAGGTTTAATATAAGCTTCCCAAGCTTTTTTCTTTCCTTCATTCACACGTTTCTTAGCCTGTTGTTCTATAGCTAGCAATTCTTCTTCAGTAGCATAGCCTTCCGCCAATATCCATTCACGCATTTTGGAAATACAATCAAAATCTTTTTCCCATTGAAGTCGTTCAGGACTTTTGTAACGCTCGTGTGAACCAGATGTAGAGTGACCTTGAGGTTGAGTAAGTTCAAGAACGTGTATCAATATAGGTATATGTTGTTCACGAGCTATCTTACTTGCTTTTTGATAAGTTTCATATAAGGTCGGGTAATCCCAACCTTTTACGACAAATAGTTCAAAACCTTTATGTTTTTTGTCTCGTACAAAGCCCTTTAATGCTTCAGAAATACTTTGTTTAATGGTATGATATTCTTTAGGAACAGAAATACCATACTCATCGTCCCAAACAGACATTACTAAAGGCACTTGCATTACCCCTGCTGCATTGAGGATTTCAAAAAAGTGACCTTCACTGGTGCTTGCATTACCAATAGTACCCCAAGCTACTTCATTACCGTGATTTGAGAAGCCTTTACTTTCAGCATTCGGTAACTCACGATACACTTTAGAGGCTTGTGCTAAACCTAATAAACGAGGCATCTGCCCTGCAGTACACGATATATCGCTACTGCTATTCTTTTGTTTTAATAAATCTTTCCAATTTCCCTCTTCATCTAAACTATGAGTAGCAAAGTGTCCACCCATTTGACGACCTGCACTTGTAGGGTCTGCCTCTATATCAGCGTGTGCATATATTCCTGCAAAGAAATTCTCTACTGTATGCACCCCGAGAGCCATCATAAGAGTTTGATCGCGGTAATAACCACTTCGGAAATCACCATCTCGAAAGGCTCTTGCTAAAGCTAATTGAGGTACTTCTTTTCCTTCTCCAAAAATACCAAATTTTGCTTTACCAGTAAGCACTTCTTTTCTTCCCATCAAGCTACATTCTCTACTGAGAACAGCGATGCCATAGTCTTCTAACACATCTTCTTTTTTCATTGGTTATATCTTAAAATAATATTTGTTTTATTTCATAATCATTTTTGTCCTGTTACAAAAACTCGGGCAAATGTATTACTTTTTTTTAAAATATACAAACATAATACAGTTTTTATTTTTACTTTTGCAATCTATAAGCTGTATTTCAGTAATAGGAAATCATTGCATATGAAGCGTATTCTTATCACAATAAACTATTTTTTTAATTGAACAAATAGGTGTTTTGTTACTTTAAAACCTCTCACAGATTTTATAAAATAAAACCTTTCCCAAAGGAAAGAAAACCAAATTATAAATAATAAAGAAAGGCGCATTTTGCCTCAAGACCTTATTCCTAAGAAGGAATTGTAACAACGTAAAAGCGATTGAAAAATAGTATTTTTATATCAAACTCACATTAAAATAAATATGAAAATTATTTGTATAGGTAAAAACTACCGCGAGACTATCGAAACATTTGATAAAACAACGGTTCAGCCCATAGTGGTATTTATGAAGCCTGATACGGCTATTCACAACCTTGAGATTCCTTACTACATTCCTGATTTCACACAGGATTTGCACTACGAAATAGAATTAGTACTGAAAATCAACCAGAATGGGAAGTGCATTTCGGAAAAATTTGCACATAAGTATTACGACGAGATTGCGGTGGGCATTGACTTTACCGCTTGCGACCTGCAAGCGGATTTGAGTCAAAAAGGACTATCGTGGGAGCTAGCGAAGGCTTTTGATGGCTCAGCTATCGTAGGAAAGTTTGTCTCTAAAGAAACATTTGAGAGTTCTTCCTCTATTCAGTTTCACTTAGACAAAAATGGCTCTACTGTACAAAAGGGCAATACGACACAAATGCTCAGAGGTTTTGACGTTATCATCTCGGAGGTATCTCAGTTCTTTACCCTTCGCAAAGGCGACCTTATCTTTACGGGAACACCTAAAGGTGCAGGGAGAGTAGCAGCAGGTGATGTGTTAGAGGGATTTTTGGGGGGAGAGAAAGGATTTAGTTTGAAAATTAGATAATTTGGAAATTAGCAAATTTAACGATTAGCCCTAGAAGCCCCAAAGCCAGTGAATGCTTGAAGCTCGCTATCTGAAAAAGGTTGTAGCGCGACAAGCAATTAAAAATCGGATTGTACAGCTTTGATGAGTTCATCGTTATTCTTGAATTTTACAAAGGCACCATTCTTGAAGTAGGAAATGTGTCCGGTTTCTTCAGAAACGACTAAGGCAGTAGCGTCTGTTTTCTCGGTGATAGAAATGGCGGCACGATGACGCAAACCATAGCGTTTAGGCAAGTTGATTTCACTTGCAACAGGCAGTATTACCCTTGTAGCTACGATGTGGTCACCCTTTATCACAATGGCTCCATCGTGTAGCGGACTATTCTTATAAAAGATACTTTCGATAATAGGCTCGGAGAACTCTATATTCACCTTGTCGCCAGTTTGGGTTACAAAGTCGAGAGGCATATTGTGTTCCAAAACGATAAGCGCCCCTGTATTGGTACTGGCTAACTTCTGACATACATTTATCAAACTCTCAATATTAAGCAGAATTTCCTTCTCCTTGAAGAAGTGAAAAGCACGGTGTAGCTTGTTGCGTGCAGTGATATTGGTAGAACCAATGGTGAGCAAGAAGCGACGTATTTCTTGCTGGAATACAACTATCAGTGCGAAGACTCCTACCCCAATGAACTGACCTAATATACTACTAAGCAACTGCATTTGCAAAGCTTCGGTAATCTTCCATATCAAGTAGATAATCACAATACCCATAAAAATATTAATGGCTACCGTGCCTCGAATTAATCGGTAGAGGTAGTACAAGAGGGCTGCAAACAGCACTATATCAATCGCATCGACGATTGTAAAGTCTAAAATATCGAATAGTTTCATTGTATTTTTTCAAAGAGTGTTACACATTCTTTAGCTTCTTTTACATCGTGTACCCGCAAAATGTGTGCCCCTTTCATCAGGGCTATGGTATTGACTACTGTCGTAGCATTCAGTGCACCAGCAGGGTCAGTTTCTAACAATTTGTACAACATCGACTTGCGGGAAAAACCTACCAATAGCGGACAACCAAAGCTATGGAATAGCTCTAAGTGCTTCAATACTTCGTAATTCTGGTCTAAGGTTTTAGAGAAACCAAAGCCTACATCTACTATAAAATCGTTAATCCCCGCTTGCAAAGCTTTGGCTTTGCGCTCGGAAAAATAGTAGCGCATATCACTGATAATATCCTTATAATCGGTGTGCTGTTGCATTGTTTGGGGTGTACCTACGAGGTGCATCGCAATATAAGGCACCTGAAATTGCGCTACTGTAGCCAACATCTGCTCATCTAAGAGTCCGGCAGAAATATCATTGATAATACAAGCCCCTTCTAAGAGCGATTGGCGTGCTACCTCACTGCGAAAAGTATCTACCGAGATACGTATCTCGGGGAAATGTTGCACCAAAGAGCGCACTACGGGCACTACCCTACTGAGTTCTTCGGCTTGTGAGACTTCGGGTGCATTGGGGCGGGTGCTATAACCACCCACATCAATAAAATCTGCGCCCTGAGCGAGCATTGTTTCTGCGCGTTGTAAGAGCGTTTTTTCGGTTACACGACTACCTTCGTAGAAAGAGTCGGGAGTATGATTAAGGATTCCCATCACTCGCGGGGTATCCATAGAGAGAAGCTCTCCTTTACAGTTTATTGTCATTAATTGTTAGTTATTAGTTGTTAGATTAGCAGTCCGCCATATTTACAGCTACCGCTAAGCCCCCTTCTGAGGTTTCTTTGTATTTAGAGTTCATATCTTTGGCAGTTTGCCACATAGTATTGATAACCTTGTCTAAGGGTACTTTCGCATTCTTAGGGTCGGTTTCGATAGCTAATTCGGCAGCGTTAATTGCTTTGATTGCCCCCATAGCATTGCGCTCGATACAAGGGATTTGCACCAATCCGCCAATAGGGTCGCAAGTAAGCCCCAAGTGGTGTTCCATTGCTATTTCGGCAGCGATGAGTACCTGCTCTGGAGAACCACCCAAGAGTTCGCAGAGCGCACCTGCCGCCATTGCGGAAGATACACCTATTTCGGCTTGACAACCGCCCATAGCTGCTGAAATGGTTGCCCCTTTTTTGAAGAGACTGCCTATTTCACCCGCTACCAATAGAAATTGCTGAATTTGCTCCTCGGTAGCTTGTTGGTTTTCGATAGTTATGTAGTAGAGTAACACGGCGGGAATCACCCCTGCACTACCATTGGTAGGTGCCGTAACTACACGCCCCAACGAAGCATTCACTTCATTAACTGCCAGCGAAAAACAACTTACCCATTTAAGGATTTCGCGAAATTTGATATTCGTTTTCTTGATAGAGTTCAGCCAATTCTCTGGACTATCGTAGGTTACTACCCCTATGAGGTTCTTGTGGATATCATAAGCACGACGGCGCACGTGTAAACCGCCAGGGAGTACACCCTCGGTATGACAACCTATATAAGTACATTCCAACATTATATGCCATATACGCATCAGTTCGCTATGGATTTGCTCCTCAGTGCGCAAGGCTTTTTCGTTTTCATAGACGATTTCGGATATTTTCTTTCCTTCTTGGCAACAATAGCTAATCAGTTGCTCAGCTTTATCAATAGGGAAAGGGAAATTTCGCTGAGTATCTTCCTTGGCTGTTGCTTGTTCTCCTTCTTTTACTATAAAACCACCCCCTACTGAGTAGAAAGTAGAAGCATAACTGAACCCCTCGCCTTCAGCTGTAAAAGTAAGACCATTGGGGTGAAAAGGCAAAAAATCTCTATTGAAAATAATGTCTTCCTTAGGATTGAAGCTAATGATGCTCTCATTACCTAAATAGAGCTCTTGATTATTAGTAATAGCCGTAATAATCACATCTAAACTCTCGATAGGCACATACTCAGGGTCGGCACCACTGAGACCTAACATTACTGCCAAATCGGTAGCGTGTCCTTTGCCTGTGAGAGAGAGTGAGCCATATAAATCTACGTGCACTTTGGTTGTGCGAGTTAGGAGGTGCTTCTCTCTCAATTCTTTGAGGAAAGCCTCAGCAGCACGCCAAGGACCTAAAGTGTGAGAGCTGGAAGGACCTACCCCTATTTTTAGCATATCGAATACACTTATCTGCTCCATTTTTTCGTTATAAGACTTTATAAGAATGCAAAAATAGAGAGAAATTAGCAAATTAGCAAATTTGAAAATTAGCACATTAGATAAAACACACTAAATTAGTGAAGTAAAAGAGGTATAGCTTGGGTGTAGAATTTGGACAAAAATGATTAATAAAGTTTCCTCTAAACCTCTAACGAAGAATCAGCGGACAGAATATCTACTTACAAGGAGAGGGAGTGTAGTAACGGAAAAAGTAAGACGAACAATGAACGGTGCGAGCCACACGGGCAGATAAACAAATGACGAAGAAAAGACGAAGAAAAGACAAAGAAAAGACGAACAAAAGACGAACAAAAGACGAACGAATGACGAACAAAGAACGAACAATGAACGAACAATGAACGAACAAAAGACGAAGGAAAAGCGAAGCTAAAGCAAAGGGAAGTTAAAGCTAAGAGAGTGTTAAAAAAGAGGATATTAGTGGATTTCAACTTTGGTAAAGTGCAAGATGAAAATCCGCAGACCAATTCTGGTAGACTATAAAAACAAAGAACAAAATAATTATTTCAGAATTTATTGCTAATTGTTAATTATTTCGTATCTTTGCACTCAGAAAACATAATTGCTAAAACACGAATGAAAATAGCTAAAAAAATACTGAAATGGGGAGGTATAACCCTACTGCTCCTCATCATCGCAATGATTGCTATTCCTTTTTTCTTTAAAGATACTATCAAGGAAAAGGTTATTGAGATGGCAAATGAAAACTTAAAGGCGAACATCGGATTGCAAGATGTTGATATTAGTCTGTTTAAGAACTTTCCTAAGGCACGCGTTACCCTCAACGATTTTGTTTTGGTAAACAAAGAGCCTTTCGTAGGTGATACACTTTTTGCTGCTAAACACATAGATGTAACGCTTAGCATCAAAGATTTATTAGCGGGCAACTACAATTTGCTAGGAGCTAATGTGAAAGATGCTTCGGTGTATATACACCTTAACAAGGAGGGAGAAGGCAACTATGATATCGCTATTCCTTCGGATAAACCTGAGGAAGAGTCAGCACCTATCAAGCTAGATATTCAGCGGTACAATGTAGAAAATCTGAAATTTACTTTCAAAATGGACGACGGCAACCTCTTTATGGAAGCAGCCGATATTTACCACAGCGGGAAAGGAAACTTTGCCGAAGAGGTATTGGACTTAGACACTCAGACGAAAGCCAACCTAACTTTTGCAATGGGTAAGAGTACTTTTATGAAGCGAGTGCCTATCACCTTGCAGGCTATTTTGGGCATCGACCTCAAAAATCAGAAATATACTTTCAAGCAAAACAAAGCTACTGTAAATCGTTTGGATTTGGTATTCGATGGTTTTATTCAATTATTGGAGGAAGGACAACATTACGACCTTACTTTTAGCACCCCTACCAATTCATTTCAAAACTTTTTAGCGCTCATTCCCGAAGAGTACTCTAAAAGCATTGAGAATGTAAAAACCACAGGAAATCTGACTCTGAAAGGTTTTGCCAAAGGTGATATGGTAGGTGATAAAATCCCTACTTTCGGACTTGAAATGTATGCAGACAATGCTTCTTTTAAATATCCGAACCTACCTAAAACGGTGCGTGACATCACTATCGACCTAAAAGTAAACAACGCTACGGGTATTACCAACGATACCAAAGTGAACCTCAACAAATTTACGATGAGTATTGACCAAGACCATTTTTCGGCTCGTGCCAATGTGAGCAATGTGGTAGTAAACCCGTTTGTGGATATGGCAGTAAAAGGGACTATCAACTTGGCAAACTTATCGCAAGCATACCCTATTTCGTTAAACAAGAAGTTGGCAGGAATCTTACGTGCTGATATAGCGACACAATTGGATATGAAATCGGTAGAGGCTAAGAATTATCAAAAAATTAAAGCGCAAGGTAATTTGTCGCTTTCTCAGTTTGTATATGCAGGCGAGGAGTTTGTAAAACCTTTCCATATTGATAACTTAAACGTAGCCTTTAATCCGTCGCACATTGGGCTTTCAAAATTTGATGCTCGCACAGGTGATAGCGACTTACACCTTACTGGAACGATAGATAATCTGTACGGTTTTGCTTTCAGAAAAGAAATCCTCAAAGGAAACTTTAATCTATCTTCGAACAAGTTAGTAGTAAACGATTTTATGCAACCCGCAACAGAATCGTCTGCTCCTGCGAAACAAGAAACCAAAGAAGCACCTAAAGCTAATAAGACCTCTACAAAAGAAGCGGCTATAAAAGTACCTGCTTTCTTAGATTGTGCGCTTACTGCAAAAGCCAATACGGTGTTATACGACAATTTGAAATTGAGTAATGTATCGGGCAAACTGATTATAAAAGACCAAAAAGTAACCTTAGAGAACTTAAAATCGGATATTTTTGGAGGAAATATAGCTCTTGCAGGAGATGTATCGACCAAAGAAAAAGTACCTACCTTTGACGTAGATTTAAACCTCAACCGCCTTAACATATCCGATGCTTTTACGCAAATTACTATGCTCGAAAAGATAGCGCCTATTGCGAAAGTTGTACAAGGGAAAGTGAATACGGTTATCAACGTAAAAGGTAATTTGAAAAACGATTTAACTCCTCAAATTAACAGTATCTCGGGCGACCTATTTGCAGCACTTATCGACTCCAAGATTGACAGCCACGGTTCTCCTCTACTCTCAGCCTTAGACAGCCAATTTACGGGATTAAATTTAGCCAATCTCAACCTAAAAGATGTGAAAGCAGCGGTTGATTTTGAAGATGGAAAAGTAAAAATCAAGCCTTTTACTATCAAATATAAAGATGTAGCCATAGAGGTAGCAGGTTCTCACGGATTTGACCAACAGATGAATTACAAGCTCACCTTTAATGTACCGCCTCAAATGTTGGGTAAAGAAGCAGAAGGTTTGTTAGCAAAATTGACTCCTGAAAACCAGAAAAAGATAAACAACTTGCCCGTGGTAGCAACCGTAGGTGGAACTTTCAAAAAACCACAAGTAAGCACCGATGCTAAAGCCGTAGTAAAAAATTTGGCTACCCAAATAGCTAAAAACCAAATTAACAACCTTACCGCTAAAGGCACTGACGCACTACAAAAGGCTTTAGGAGGTAAAACAAGTTCGGGTACAGCAGGCGAAATAACCAAAACCGTGGGAGGACTGATGAAGAACAAAGACAGCACAATGACTAAAGTGAAAGAGAAAGCCAAAGAAGAGGCTAAAAAAGAAGCCAAAAAACAAATAGGCAATTTCCTCAGAGGTTTGGGTAAAAAAGAAGGAGAAGAATAAAAATAAAATTAATTAAATATATATGTATAAAGTAGTACTTTTACGCCACGGGCAAAGTGAATGGAACAAGCTCAACTTATTCACAGGGTGGCAAGATGTAGATTTAACAGAGCAAGGCGTACAAGAAGCACGTGAAGCAGGACGCGTAATGAAAGAAGAAGGCTTCAAATTTGATGTTGCCTATACTTCAGTGCTCAAAAGAGCTATCAAAACCTTGAACAATGCTTTGGAGGCAATGGGCGACCTTTGGGTGCCTACACACAAAAGCTGGAGACTCAATGAAAAGAGTTACGGGGCGCTACAAGGTTTGAACAAAGCTGAAACTGCTGCTAAATACGGTGAAGACCAAGTACTTTTGTGGAGACGCTCTTACGATGTTCGTCCTCCACTTATTGAAGAATCAGACGAACGTCACCCTTCACACGACCGTCGTTACGCTTCACTTACCAAAGAAGAAAAAACAGCAGGCGAAAGTTTGAAAGATTGTTATGACCGTATGTTGCCTATATGGTTTAACGAGATTGCGCCAGACATTAAAGCAGGCAAGAGTGTGATTATCGCAGCACACGGTAACAGTTTGCGTTCTTTGGTACAATATCTCGACGGGCTTTCAAAAGAAGAAATCTTAAAGCTCAATATCCCAACGGGAGTACCTTTGGTATATGAACTCGATGCTAATTTAAAACCTATTAAACATTATTACTTAGGCGACCAAGAAGCTATTGCAGCCGCTATCAACAGCGTGGCAAATCAAGGTAAATCAAAATAAAATTTGCTTGATATATTGATAGAAGAAGGAGGTTATTTATTGCAGATAACCTCCTTTATTCCTTTAAAAATGAAACTTTAACGTCACGCTTTTTGTATATTCGAGTAAAATAATTACCTTTGCACCAATTTTAAGCAGAACATATATTAATGAAATTTATATACATTCTTCTTTTTTCACTATGCAGTAGTACTTTTAGTCTGTTTTATGGACAGAAGAACCCTGTGTTTAAAGTAGTTTTAGATGCGGGTCACGGAGGTAAAGACCCCGGTAAAGTAGTACAGAAAAACATCTTTGAGAAAGATGTGGTGCTGAAAATAGTATTATTAGTAGGCAAAAAGTTAGAGGCTTACCCTGATATAAAGGTGATTTACACTCGCAAAACCGATGTGCTAATTGACCTTTATGAACGTGGGGCTATTGCCAACAGGAACAAAGCCGATGTATTCGTTTCAGTACACTGCAACGCTCACGAAACACAAGTAGACGGTGCGGAAACATATGTATTAGGGCTACACGCCAACCAGCAGAACTTCGAGGTTGCCAAAGCCGAAAACTCGGTAATCTACTTGGAAGATGATTACAAAAAGAAATACGCTAAGTACAATATCAACTCACCTGAATCGGTAATAGGGCTATCTATTATGCAAGAAGAGTTCTTGGAGCAGAGCATTCAGCTAGCTAAGTTAGTGCAAAACCAACTGACAGGAGTGATGAAACGCACTAACAGAGGCGTGCGCCAAGCGGGATTCATCGTCTTGCACCAAACCTATATGCCGAGTATCCTTATAGAAACAGCATTCCTTACTAACAACGAGGAACGCAAATTCCTCACCTCGGCTAAGGGGCAAGAAGAGTTTGCCGAAAACATTGCTGAGGCGATACTCGCTTACAAGAAATGGATAGAAGACAAAAGTTCTTATACTACCCCTGACGACAGTATTTCACAAGTAAGAGAAAAAAGTAATACCCCAAGACAAAGTACAAGTAATAGCACTATCAACAACAGCGATTTGAGCTATAAAGTACAGATATCATCAAGCCCTAAAAATTTAGAAACAAAGGCTTTTAATTTCAAAGGACTCTCGCCTATATCGGTTGAAAAAGACGGGCGTGTATATGTGTATTACTATGGAGATACTTCGAAGCACAGAGAAGCCCTTGAGCTACTGAACAAAGCAAAAAAAAAAGGGTATAAAGATGCTTATATCGTAGCTTTTTACCAAAAGAAACGCATTACAGTAGAAAGAGCTAAACAAATAGAAAAGTAAACTTATTCAAATAGAAACTGATGAAACTATCCAGAGAAATAAAAACAGCTATTATAGTTGTGGCGGGTATTGCCGCTTTTTATATAGGCTTTAACTTCTTGAAGTCTAAATCATTATTTAATAAAACGAATACTTATTACGCTTATTTTCCTCATTCAGGAGGGTTAAAAACAGGTACACAAATCACTGTAAATGGGGTGAAAGTAGGGAGTGTGGAAGCAGTGGACTTAGAAGAGAAAAGTGCCAAGATAAAAATCACGATGGAGTGTTCAGACGATTTTAAGTTCTCTAAGAATAGTGTAGCCGAGCTTTACAACAGTTTGCTTGGAGGTGCAGGACTTCAAATTATTCCCGCCTTCGATAATGCTCCTATAGCCGTATCGGGAGATGTATTAGAAGCACGCGTACAAGAAGATATGCTCGCCTCTATCTCTTCGTCAATCAAACCTACACAAGACAAACTCAATCGCCTTTTAGGACAAGCCGATACCACTCTTACAGGAGTGAACAGTGTTTTAGATGCTAAAACTACTAACAATTTAAAAATTGCCATTGCCGAACTGAGCGCGACAATGCACAACCTAAATCAGGCATCAGTAAACCTCAATAAGATGTTGGTAGCTAATCAAGCCAATTTGAATGCTACTTTAAGCAATGCTAATAAAATCACTACTGATCTATCAAAAGTATCAGGACAGCTTTCGGAAGCTGAGCTCAATAAAGTAATTGCCAATGCACAAACAACTCTTAACAACCTCAACACTCTTTTGGCTGATATAGAAGGGGGCAAGGGCACTATTGGAAAATTGCTGAAAGACGAAGCGCTCTATAAAGATTTAGACAAATCGGCTAAACAGCTCGAATTGCTCTTACAAGACCTTCGTTTAAATCCTAAGCGTTATCTTCATTTCTCCGTTTTTGGTAAAAAAGCTAAAACATACGAGCCTCAAGACGAAGAAAAAGGAGAATAAACTGTATTGATGAGCTTCTTTCCTAACATAGTATTTATAATACTTCTCTGTATAGGGGGAGGCTTTTTTATTTATAATCTACGGAAACTCATTAGGAATATCCGTTTAGGCAAGCCGGAAGACACTTCTGGCAACCGCAAAGAACGACTCAAAAATATGTTGTGGCTCGCCTTAGGGCAACGAAAAATGTTGGTACGCCCCATAGTGGGTGTGTTACACATTATTGTATATGCAGGTTTCCTGATTATCAACATCGAACTTTTAGAGATTATTACTGACGGTATCATAGGAACCCACCGCATATTTGCCTCCTTAGGGGCGTTCTACAACTTCTTGATAGCTTCTTTTGAGGTATTAGCTCTCTTAGTGATTGTAGCAGTAACCGTATTTTGGATAAGGAGAAATGTACTAAAACTACCACGCTTTCGCAAGGCAGAAATCAGAGGGTGGGCAAAAAAAGATGCAAGCAATATCCTTTATGCCGAAATGGTAATGATGAGTCTTTTCCTACTGATGAACGCTGCCGATGCTCAGCTACAAGCATTACACGTACCCCACTATGTGCAAGCAGGTTCTTTCCCTGTGAGCGAATGGTTACGCCCCTTGTTAGGAAACGCTTCGGTAAGCACTCTTATCGTTGTAGAACGCAGTTGTTGGTGGTTACACATTACCGGGGTTTTATGCTTTTTAAACTACTTATATTACTCCAAACATCTACACATACTGTTAGCTTTCCCTAATACGTACTACGCACCTATTCGTCCGTTAGGAGCTTCTAAGGTAAACCCAGTGGTAACACAAGAGGTGAAACTAATGTTAGTCCCCAATGCCGACCCTTTTGCAACGCGACAAGACACAACCCCTCCTGATAAGTTTGGAGCTTCGGACGTGACCGACCTCACTTGGTTACAGCTGATGAACGCCTATACTTGTACCGAGTGCGGGCGTTGTACCGATGAATGTCCGGCGAACCTCACTGGTAAAAAGCTTTCTCCTCGCGCGATTATGATGAAAACACGTGACCGTTTAGAAGAGGTAGGGCGCAATATAGACAAGAACGGTACTTTTGAGTCTGATGGTAAGCAACTTTTAGGCGACTACATTACTCCTGAAGAACTATGGGCTTGTACCACTTGCAATGCTTGTGTGGAGGTCTGCCCTGTGAGTATCAGTCCGTTATCTATTATTATGGATATGAGGCAGTATTTGGTAATGGAAGAATCGGCAGCCCCTACCGAACTCAATGTGATGATGACTAATATAGAGAACAACGGAGCCCCCTGGGCGTATAGCCAAGCAGATAGAGATATCACAAATTAATTTTAATTTATTATCTAAATTGAATGAACTTACTATCCGTAGAAAATATATCAAAAGCCTTTGGCGAACGCATAATCCTTGAAAACATCTCTTTTGGTATCAATAAAGACCAAAAAATAGCCTTTATCGCTAAAAATGGTACAGGGAAGACTACTTTACTCAATATTATTGCAGGCAAAGACCAACCCGATAGTGGACAAGTAGTATTCCGCAAGGACATACATATAGGTTTTCTCTCACAAAATCCCTCTTTTAACGAAGAACTCACGGTAGAAGAGACTATTTTCGCAACCGACAATCCTATTTTGCGATTGATTCAGGAGTACGAACACGCTTTACAGCACCCTGAAAACGAAATGGCTTATCAAAAGGCTTTTGAACAGATGGAACGCCATAATGCCTGGGATTTTGAAACACAATACAAACAAATATTCTTCCGTCTAAAATTAGACAACCTCCAACTGAAAGTAAAAAACCTTTCGGGAGGACAGAAAAAGCGTCTTGCCTTAGCCAATGTACTTATTAGCAAACCTGACTTGCTGATATTGGACGAACCTACGAACCACCTCGACTTAGAAATGATTGAATGGTTAGAGCAGTACTTTGCCAAAGAAAACCTCACACTCTTCATTGTTACACACGACCGTTATTTCTTGGAACGCGTGTGCAATGAAATCCTGGAATTGGACAATGGCGAACTATTCAGCTACAAAGGGAACTACTCCTATTTCTTAGAGAAAAAAGAACAGCGATTAGCACAAGAGCAGGCTTCGGTAGAGAAGGCTAAAAACCTTTATGTAAAGGAACTCGACTGGATGCGTAGGCAACCTAAGGCACGGACTACCAAATCGAAATCGCGTATAGACGATTTTTATAAGATAAAGGAGGCAGCCCACAAGCGTCGGAAGGAGCACTCGGTACAGCTCGAAATCAATATGGAGCGATTGGGAAGTAAGACGGTGGAGTTTCACAATGTGAGCAAGAGCTTCGGAGACTTGCGCGTGCTCAATAAGTTCAATTATAATTTCTTGCGGGGCGAACGAGTGGGAATTATAGGTAAGAACGGCACGGGCAAATCCACCTTTCTCAACTTACTCACCTCGGCTATCACGCCTGATAGTGGTAAAATAGTAGTGGGAGACACTATTAAGTTCGGGTACTATACCCAAGATGGTATTGAGGTACAACAAGGACAAAAGGTAATAGAAGTGATACAAAAGTATGGTGATTACATTCCACTACTTAAAGGGCGCACTCTATCAGCAGGACAGCTATTGGAACGCTTTCTCTTCGACCGTAAAAAGCAATACGACTATGTAGAGAAACTCAGCGGAGGGGAACTTAAACGCTTATACCTATGTACTGTACTCATTCAAAACCCCAATTTTTTGATTTTAGACGAGCCTACGAACGACCTCGATATTGTTACTCTGAACGTCTTAGAAGACTTTTTGTTAGACTATCCAGGGTGCTTGGTGGTAGTATCGCACGACCGCTATTTTATGGATAAAATAGTAGACCACCTTTTTGTCTTCAAAGGCAATGGCGAAGTAGAGGATTTCCCTGGTAACTACACCGATTACCGCGTGTACGAAGAGAGCGTTCCTCCGACAGACGATACTCCCAAGAAAGAAGCCACCAAAAACACTTGGCGCAAGGACGGAACGAAAGGTTTATCATTCAACGAGCAGAAGGAATACAACCGATTGGAAAAAGAAATAGCGCAGTTAGAAGAGAAAAAAACTGCTATAGAAGCTACTTTTGCCGAAGGAAGTCTTAGCAGTAATGAAATACAAGAACAATCAGTAGCCTTACAAGAGACACTTACTGCCATAGAGGAAAAGACCGAACGCTGGTTTGAATTAACGGAAAAGCTGGAAGAATATTAATATTTTACTTCACTGACAAGTTAGCATATTAAGAGTAATTTCGCTTTTTACTTAATTTTATACATTACAATTTTCAAATTCTACTTTATTTTCGTATCTTTGCCCCCTCACTCACTATATAATGACTCATTCAGGAAAAATTGAACTAATGGCACCAGCTGGTAATTTTGAGTCGCTACAAGCGGCGATAGACAATGGTGCCGACTCAGTGTACTTTGGTGTAGACCAGCTGAATATGCGTGCAAGAGCAAGTATCAACTTTACGATTGACGACCTTGATGAAATAGCGCGTCGTTGTGCTCCTAAGGGCATTCGCACTTATCTCACCCTTAATACTATTATTTACGACCACGACCTATCTATCATCAAAACATTATTAGACGCTGCTAAAAAAGCAGGTCTTACAGCTGTGATAGCTATGGATCAGGCAGTCATAGCTTATGCTCGACAAATAGGAATGGAGGTGCATATCTCTACTCAAATCAATATCACTAATATTGAAACCGTGCGCTTCTACGCGATGTTTGCTGATACAATGGTAATGAGCCGTGAGCTGAGCTTACGACAAATCAAGAAGATATGTGAGCAGATAGAAAAAGAGCAAATCAAAGGACCTTCGGGCAATTTGGTAGAAATAGAAATATTTGGACACGGGGCGCTTTGTATGGCGGTATCGGGCAAGTGTTACCTGAGTTTGCACTCACACAATTCCTCAGCCAATCGCGGAGCTTGCAAACAAAACTGCCGCAAGAAATACACTGTAATCGACCAAGAAAGCGGTTTTGAAATAGAATTGGATAACGAGTATATGATGTCGCCTAAAGACCTCTGCACGATTGACTTCCTAGACCAAATAATCGACACAGGAGCAAAGGTATTAAAGATTGAAGGGCGTGGGCGCGCTCCTGAGTATGTGGCTACCGTTACTCGCACTTACCGAGAAGCAATAGATGCTTATTACGCAGGCACGTACAGTAAGGAAAAAAATCAAGGCTGGATAGAAGCCCTCAAAACGGTGTACAATCGTGGTTTCTGGAGTGGATATTATTTAGGGCAAAAACTTGGTGAATGGAGTGAAAACCCAGGCTCTAATGCTACCCAAAAGAAAGTGTACATTGGGCAAGGCAAACACTATTTCCCTAAGACTGGTATTGCAGAGTTTGCTATTGAAGCCTTTGATATAAAGATAGGCGACAAATTACTTATCACTGGACCTTCAACAGGCGTTCAAGAAATAGAACTCACCTCAATGATGGTAAACGATACTCCTGCTGAAAGAGCTAAGAAAGGTGATTCTTGTACTATCAAAACCAATTTCAGAATAAGGTTATCAGATAAACTGTATAAAATAGTAAAAACAAATATCAATTAGCAGATTAGCAGATTTAGTTTAATATGGTAATAGTAACCTTACAGCGTGAAAAATGCATCGGCTGTAACTACTGCGTAGAGATGGCTCCTGAGCAGTTCCAGATGTCGAAAAAAGATGGCAAGAGCGTATTATTACGTTCCACTGAAAAGAAAGGCTTCTTCACCCTAAAAAGTTATGACGATAGTATTTTTGAGGATTGTGAGAAAGCACAAAAAGCCTGCCCCGTGAAGATTATCTCTACCAAAAAATTATAGTATTAACAACAAACGACTAACATCTAAAAATAATAAACAATGAGAAAAATAGTATTATTAGCCATATGTTTGTTTGCTTTTTACAATGTAAAAGCACAATACATAGGAGTGAAAGCAGGGTACAATTATGCTACCTTAAAAGGAGATGTAAGTAGTGAGGCAAGTTTTAAACCATATCACGGTTATTATGCTGGGGTTACTTTAGAGTTTCCCCTATCTAAATTGTTCTCTTTACAGATAGAAGGTATCTACAATCGTCGTGGTGCACAAATAAAATCTGATAGATATGGGAATGCTACTTTGGCTCTTGATTATCTTTCGGCTCCTGTAATGGCACGATTCAATGTAGGAAAGGGTATTAATTTGCACGTAGGTCCTCAGATAGAGTATCGCGTTGACCAGCCTAATTTCTACTTCAATGGTACAGAACCCGTAACTCGTGTAAAATCAGATGCCATAGACATTATAGATGTAGCTATGACTGCAGGGATAGGTTACACTACTGATGCAGGTTGGTTTTTCGAAATACGTTGGGTACAAGGACTCACTAATATCTTTGAAGGCGATGAGGCAAGCCTCATAAGTACGGGTATTGCTAATTCTTACGACTTTAAAAATAGAACGCTCTCAATGGGAGTAGGGTACCAATTTTAAGCTAAATAATAGGTAACAAGATGTATAGACTGATATATGTAATATTTTTGATTGGACTGCTTTCTTGCGAGAAAGAACGGCAAACGCGCAACCCTAACTTAGGAGAAGTACATTTCACCTATACTATCGATATAAGTTTACCTCTCTATAACAGTTTAAAAACACCTATGAATACGGTTTTTATACCTCACAGAGGTATTAAAGGATTTTTTGTGACTTGTTATAGTAATGGAGGATATCGTGCTTGGGAAGCTGCTTGTCCTAATCATAATTTACAAGAGTGTCATAATCGTCTGTTTGGCATAAGGGCTGTAGAAGATGAAAATAGCTATGAGAAGACTGGTCACGACTATACTTTTGCCAAATGTTCTTGTGGTAAAACAGTTTACAATTTAATATCAGGGGCTCCTATTGCTATTGGACAAATTGCCAAACCTTATCCTTTACTAAATTATAATGTTTCAGTAGCTGGTAATATTTTAACTATTAGTAACTAATGCTATCAGTACGTTTTGAAAATACAAAGCCCATCACATTTATCATTGTGCTATTAGCACTATTGATAGGTGATGGGCTATTTCAATTTAAAATACTACAACTTCCTCTCAGTGACGTGTCTCATCTCACTGTTTTAATGAGTACTTTTGTATTACTCTTTCTTTCTTTATTATTACTTCACCAAATAGACCGGTGGAATGAACTTACTGATACCAAAAACTGCTACTCTATAGCCTTCTTTAGTATTTTCGTAGTGCTCTTCCCTACCCTTTTTGATAAAGTGAAATTAGTAGGTGCTAACTTACTCATCATTGTAGCCTTGTGGCGTGTACTTACTCTTAAAACAGGTGAAGGCATTCCACAAAAACTATTCGATACTTCTCTACTAATCATTTGCGCAGGCTTGTTGCACCCTTGGGCTTTAATTTTTCTGCTAAATGTATGGATTTCTCTACTCTTTTACGGAGCTGAAAAACGCCGTTATTGGTTTATACCTCTTTTAGCAATCATTACTGTTAGCATCTTATTAGGGGCTATTTTATTAATACTTCAAGAGCCTTTTCCTATTGATGATTTTACAAATCTCATCACTTCAGATATAAATAATCTTCTAAACTTTTCCTCTCATTCCATTGCTACAACAATAGCAGTATGTAGCTTAGCTCTCCTTCTTTTAGTGGCATTAGCAGTATACTATTTCAGAAGTGTTTATCACAGTATCAGCTCATTAGTAGTAATACAATTCCTCTGGATAGGACTTATAGTAGTATTCCTTTCCAAAGAAGTGATATACACCTTTGCCCCTATTGCCATTCTCTTTGCTCTTTATGTAGAGAAAATACGCGTATGGTGGCTAAAAGAAATCGTACTATGGTCACTATTATCTATGCCTGGCATAGGGCTTCTACTCCATTTTATTACCAAAAGCTAAATCACCCGCATCACCTAAACCTGGTACTATATAGCCGTGGTCGTTAAGGTGAGCATCTATGGTAGCAATCCATAAATGAGTAGTCTCAGGAAACTTATCTTCCAAGTATTCTATCCCCTGCTGTGCCCCTATAACAGCAAATAAATGTATCTCTTTAGGTGTTCCTAAAGGTTTCAGCGCATTGAATACATTAGCAAACGAACGCCCTGTAGCCAGCATTGGGTCAGCTAAGAATAAGATTTTACCTTCTAAGGACGGCGAAGCCAGATACTCCACCATTATATCAAAATCAGTCTCAGAAGTGTGTTTGCGATAAGCCGAGATAAACGCATTATCAGCATTATCAAAGTAGTTCATCAAGCCTTGATGCAATGCCAAACCAGCACGCAAAATAGAGCAAATTACTATCTCGTCTTTCGGAAGTTGTACCTTCTTTTCGCCCAAAGGTGTAGTAATTGTTTCCGTTTTATAGTGTAGAAACTTACTCATCTCGTAACACAATACCTCCCCTATTCGTTCCAAATTTTTACGGAATCGCATACGGTCTGCTTGAATATTTACATCACGCAACTGGGCGATAAATCGGTTTAATACGGAAGGCTCTTCGCCTAAATGATGTATGATCATTGGTCTGTTAGCTTTATATTTTCACGCCACAAAAGTAGTATATAATTTGCTAATTTACAAATTTGCAATTTGGTAAATTATTTTTTTTGGCACACTATTTGGGATAACTATACTGAATCATTAAACAATAATTAAGCGTATGAAAAACAAAATCACTAAATTAACAGCTTTTATTGCGATAATGCTACTCACCACCGCTACCTATGCTCAAGAGTTTCACTTAGGAGCAAAAGCAGGTGCTAACTTAGGTAAAGTAGAAGGTGTAGCCTATGACAAAAACTTTAAATTGGGCTATCAATTAGGTGGTTTCGTCGAATTTGATTTCAATGATAGCTGGGGGCTACAGGGTGAAGTACTTTTTAGTCAAACCAATACAGAGCTCCGCGATAGCTACCAATCTGTTTGGAACGACAAGTTCGAAAAGAAAAAAACACTGAACTACGTAAGTGTACCAGTACTCTTGAAATACAACCCTAGCGGATTGATTTCACTACACGCAGGACCTCAATTTAGTTTCCTTGCCAACCGCGACCAAAGTACTTGGGAAAACGGAGAAAAACTCTTTAAAGATACTGATTTTTCATTAGTAGCAGGAGCCGAAGTAAATTTAGGTCCTCTTTTTGCTTACGGTCGCTATGTATGGGGTTACAGTGATATTAGTAACGCCCTTAAAGAAAAAGCAACTACCCAACAAATACAATTGGGCGTAGGGGTACGTTTTTAGAAAATAGGAATATTAGTTAATTAGAAATAGGGTTTAAGTGATTTATAAATCACTTAAACCCTTTCTTATTTTTTAAACAACCTTAATTACTCTTCACCTTAGATTCACCTTCCCTTCGTTGTTCCTTTATCTGCCCGTGCGACTCGCATCGGCTTTTGTTCGTCTTTTGTTCGTCTTTTGTTCGTCTTTTTTTCGGCTTTTGTTCGTCTTTTGTTCGTCTTTTGTTCGTTCATTGTTCGTTCATTGTTCGTTCATTGTTCGTCTTTCCTATAAGTCTTTATATCTACATTATTTTATTCTCCCGTCCCCATTTGCTAATTGACTAATTTACTAATTTACTAATTTTATCTGTCTTTTGCGCTACGAGCTCACACTTTACCTTCAACAATTGGCATTATTGGCATTATAGTATTAATTACGGATATAGTAAATATTTCTTTCTCATCTCCTTAAACTGCTCTATATCCTTTTGCCACGATTGGCGTATTTCGTCTTCGGTCTTTCCTTCACTTATTTGCTCCTTTAGTATATCATTACCAGCAATCTTATTGAACGATGAAGTAAAGAAAGGTGTTTTCACTCCCTTGCCTTGCTCAAAAGCTTTTTTAAGCCAAGTGAGATTTAGTTTATCCAAACGAGGTGTTTTTCTCAAGTCCTCACCGTAACATAGCTCACCATTAAACTTCGGATTCTTGTCGCCTGCATTAGGGTGTGGCGTAAAGCTAAAAGCCGTCTTATCAAAATAAGGAGAGCCATAAATCTGAAACTGCATATCGGTACCGCGCCCCATACTCACATTTGTCCCCTCAAAAAAACACAAACTTGGGTACAAGTTCACCGATACATCATTAGGTAAGTTAGGCGAAGGTTTTACCGGTAAGCTATAAGACGTTTGATGTGTATAATAGGCAAGAGGAATCACTTTAAGGTCAGCAGTAACGTCTGCTTGCAACCACTTTTCACCATTTATCATCTGAGCATATTCGCCAATAGTCATTCCGTAAACCACGGGTACAGGGTGCATTCCAATAAAACTCTTAAAAGCAGGTTGCAACACCGCTCCATCAATGTAATGCGCATTAGGATTCGGACGGTCGAGTACTATTACAGGAATATGCTGTTCAGCACAAGCCTCCATCACATAATGCAAAGTAGAAATATAAGTGTAAAAGCGCACCCCTACATCTTGCAAATCAAAGAGTACAAGGTCTACACCTTTCAGTTGCTCAGCAGTAGGTTTTTTGTTTTTACCATAGAGCGATACAATAGGCAAGCCCGTTTTAGAGTCCTTGCCGTCTTTCACTACTTCACCTGCATCGGCTTCCCCTCTGAATCCGTGTTCAGGAGCAAAAACCTTGCTGATAGATACTTTCTTCTTTAATAACGTATCCACCAAATGCACATAATTCCCTTTTTCGGCTTTCACAATCCCAGTCTGATTCGTAACGATAGCTATATTTTTAGTGCGTAAATCCTTAATGTAAAGATACATTCGGTTAGCGCCCACCACCACTTCTTTCGTCTGTTTTTCAGTATTTTGCACAGAAGCATTACCTTGTGTCTGTCCATTATTTTTGCACGATATAAGCGTACATAAGAAAAAAAGTGTAACTTTGGCACTTCTAAAAGGCATTATTGTTTTGAATGTTGAATATTTCATAGCAAAAAGAGTTATTTTTTCGAAAGGGGACAAAGGTACAATTTCTTCCCCAATTATCAAAATGGCAATAGCTGCCATTGCTGTGGGTATGGTGATGATGCTCATTGCCATTGCTACGGGTATTGGCTTGCAACGCAAGATTAGGGAGAAGTTGGTAGTCTTTCACGGGCACATTCAGATTTTTGATTATAGCAATAATATATCAGAGGTTAGTACTAAACCTATTAAGTTACAACAAGATTTTTACCCTACTTTTTCAGCAGTACCCGAAGTTACCCATATTCAAGCAGTAGCTACCAAAGGTGGTATCATCCGTACTGAAACCACTTATGAATCGATTCTCGCTAAAGGTGTGGGAAAAGACTACAATTGGTCGCTTATTCGCGATTTTATTACCGAAGGACGCACCCCTAATGTAGCGAGTGAAGAAGTAACCGATGAGGTGCTAATGTCTACCTATTTAGCTAACAGATTGCACCTAAAACTGGGCGACCATTGCCAAGCTATCTTTCTAAAAGACGAAGCTGCTCAAGCTCCTAACCAACGTAGTTTTAAAATCGTAGGACTTTACAATAGTGGCTTTCAAGAATTTGATGCGTCGTACGTCTTCACTGATATACGTCATATTCAGAAAATTAATAAATGGCAACCTGACCAAATAGGCAATTTCGAGCTTTTTATCAAAGATTTTGACCGTATAGAAGATGTAGGCAAACAAGTGTATGGCAAGGTAGGTTCATTCCTCGATTCACAAACTATCATTCAGAAGTTTCCTTTTATCTTCGAATGGCTTGGTATGTTCGATTTCAATATTTACCTCATCATCGGGATAATGATAGTGGTAGGTGGATTTAATATGATTACGGCTATTCTCGTGCTCATATTGGAGAAAACACCAATGATAGGTACTTTAAAGAGCTTAGGTGCCTCTGACCGCAGTATCCGCAAGATATTTTTGTATAATGCTACCTATATCATAGGCTTGGGACTCTTATGGGGGAATGTTTTAGGATTCTTATTGCTCTGGTTACAACAGCGTTACAGCCTTATCAAGTTAGACCCTGCCACCTATTACGTAACCGAAGTACCGATTGCTTTCACTCCTCTGTGGGTGTTATTGCTCAATATAGGAGTCTTACTATTGTGCTTGCTGATGCTACTCATTCCTACCTATGTGATTACCAAAATATCACCTACTAAATCTATGAAGTTTGCGTAAATAATTTGAGATAGCGCAAAAGTGAGTGTATAATTATTTAAAATCTTTGTTTTATTCAAAATAAAGAAGTACATTTGCCACAAATTAAAAAATGTGACTATATGAAAAGAAATATTAGCACTTTGGACAAGAATATCCGTTTGCTCATTATCGTTATTACTGCGATATTAGGGTATTTTAACGAGTTTTCTATTACCATTGCTTCCGTGTTATCAGGCGTTTCTATATTGCTTTTGGTAACCATTCTCATTAATTTCTCACCCATTTACGCACTTTTAGGTATCAGTACCTATAAGCCTAAAGAAAAATAATTATTATGACTTCTTTTTTTAACGAAACTCCCTTTGTCTTCCCTTTTAAGAAAAACGAAGTAAAACGTTGGGTGAAACGCGTAGCCCAATCCGAAGGTAAAGAGGCAGGTAATATCAACTATATTTTTTGCGATGATGAGTATTTGCACAAAATAAATGTAGAGTACTTGCAACACGACACCCTTACCGATATCATCACCTTTGATTATTCTGAGGGAAAGGTACTCCATTCGGATATTTATATTTCGGTGGAACGCGTAAAAGAGAATGCTAACATCTTTAAAGTACCGTTCCAAAAAGAACTCTTGCGGGTATTGGCACACGGCTTGTTACATCTTTGCGGTTATAAGGATAAAACAGCGGAAGACAGTGCGCTAATGCGCAACAAAGAAGAAGAAAAGATGAACCTTTTTACGGTTGTTTAGGAAGAGTAGATTTGAGCTTTATAGTAAAACTCGCTAAATAACCATAAATAAGCAAAAGTAAGGTACCTATGTAGATACTATTGTCAAAAGCATAAAAATTCACAAACGAGAAAAGAACACTCATTCCAAGGAAGATTTTTATCTTCCTTTTTTTGTAGGGTATCGGATAGTATTTTTGTCCGTAGTAATACGAAATAAACATCATCGCTCCATAGGTGATGAGTGTTGCTAACGCCGCCCCTTTATAACTGAGCCAAGGAATAAGCGCAAAGTTGAACACTACTGTGATAGCCATTCCTACTAAGGATACGATAGCTCCAAAGCTGGTGCGGTCGGTTACTTTGTACCACACCGAAAGACTATGGTAAATACCTAAACATAGGTTAGCTAACAAGATAATAGGCACTATCCAAAGGGCTTCCCAATAAGCTTTGTTAGGTATCAAAATAAGTTTAAAAATATCGGTAAATACAGTAATAAAGAGCAAAATAAAGCCTCCGCACACAATGAAGTATTCGGTGATACGAGCATAGGTTTTAGGCGCATTCTTATCCTGTGCACTGCTAAAAAAGAAAGGTTCTATACCAAGTTTATAAGCAGTGACAAAGAGGTTCATAAATACTCCCATTTTGTAACAAGCAGAATAAATACCTATAGTTCCATCGGCAGTATCAGCAGGAAGGAGCATACGCAAGAACACTCGGTCAAAACCTTCATTTACCGCAAAAGCAATACCTGCCAATAATACAGGGAAAGCATAAACCATCATCTCTTTCCAAAGTCGATAATCAAAACGGAAATGTATTTTGAAATAGATGGGCAATAAGACAATGAAAGTCGCTAAACTCGCTATTACGTTGGCTAAAAAGATATAATATACACCACCATTGGTAGCAAGAGTTTCAGCAGGTAAATAGTTCAGGTAGTAAATGTTCAGAGCTAAATTCACTGCTGTATTCCCTATTTTAACAATAGCATAAAGTTTGGCTTTACCTTTATTCCTAAGCCACGCAAACGGAATGACCACTAAGGCATCAAGTACTAATATATAAATGGCAAAAACAATATACTGTACATCGTAGTTCAGCCAGGAGGCAATAAAGTGTCGCAATAAGTAGGCAATCACCAGGAAAAACAAAGAGCTGACTGTAAGAGAAGTAAGCGCAGTAGATTGTACCTTCTTCTTCTGTTCGCCTTTATTCATAAAGCGGAAGAAAGCTGTTTCCATACCGTATGATAGCAGTACGTTCCCCAAGATAAGATAGACAAACAACCCTGAATAGATACCAAAATCGGCAGTATCGAGTTTATTCACGTACAGCCTTGTGAGCAATAGGGTAAGCACACGAGGGAGTACAGTAGCAATACCGTAAATAATGGTATCTTTAAAGAGTTTTTTCAACATAAGGCGTTTTTATTATCCAAATAGTTCTTGTATTGCATCTTCTATCTTGGCAACTTTTACAATCCTAATTTTAGTATTTTTAAGGGCTATTTTGTTATATTTTGATACAAAAATAGTGTTGAAGCCTAATTTCTCAGCTTCAGTAATGCGTTGCTCTACGCGTTGTACAGGGCGTATTTCACCACCTAATCCTACTTCGCCGGCAAAACAGACGTCCTTTTCAATCGCTATATCTTCGTTAGAAGATAGGATAGCCATCGCCACTCCTAAGTCAGTGGCAGGGTCGTCGATAGTAATGCCTCCGGTAATATTTAGGAAGACGTCCTTAGCACCTAAGCGAAATCCTGCGCGTTTCTCAAGCACTGCCAAAAGCATATTGAGTCGTTTGGCATTGAAGCCCGTAGTACTGCGTTGTGGTGTACCATATACAGCTGTACTTACAAGTGCTTGTATTTCAATCATCAGCGGACGCATACCTTCCAAAGTGGCAGCTATGGAGGTACCGCTAATCGTCTCATCGGTTTTGGAAATGAGAATCTCCGAAGGATTATTTACCTCACGCAATCCGTTGCTAAGCATCTCATAAATACCCAATTCGGAAGTAGAGCCAAAGCGGTTTTTCAGTGAACGCAAGATACGGTACACGTGATTACGGTCGCCTTCAAACTGCAAAACCGTATCGACCATATGCTCTAATATCTTAGGTCCTGCTATTTGTCCGTCCTTAGTGATATGCCCAATGAGTATTACAGGAGTGTGAGTAGTTTTAGCAAACTTAATCAGTTCGGAGGTACATTCTCTAATTTGAGAAATACTCCCCGCCGAAGCCTCTATATAATCGGATTGTAGGGTTTGAATAGAGTCGATAATCACGATTTCGGGTAAGAGTTCTCTTATCTGCTGAAAGATATTTTGCGTCTTAGTTTCAGTGAGGATAAAGCAATTATCGAGCTTATGCGGAATGCGGTCGGCGCGCATTTTTATCTGTTTCTCACTTTCCTCCCCCGATACGTAGAGCGTACGATAGGGCAAATTGAGGGCTATTTGTAGCAGTAGCGTACTCTTGCCTATCCCTGGTTCTCCTCCTAAAAGAGTAACCGACCCCGGTACAATTCCACCACCCAAAACGTTATTCAATTCGTGGTTGTTGCTGTTGAGGCGCGCCTCCTGTTGTGTATCGATTTGCGAAATAGAGATATACTTAGGAGCTTTACTCTTGATAGGTGATTCTTTCTCTTGCCAAGCAGGAGCAGTGTCTTTCTGTACGACTTCTTCCACAATGGTATTCCACTGCTTGCAGACGTAACACTGTCCTTGCCATTTGCTGTATTGTGCTCCGCAATTCTGACAGAAATATGCTGTTTTTAGTTTTGCCATTTTTTAGGAGATTAGATGCTAGGAGGCACAAGCTACAAGCTCGCGCCAGCATAGATTAAGTTTTAGCGTTAGATTATTTGGAAAAGCAAATTATCTATTGTTCATCGTTAATTGCAAAAGGTATTGCCCGTATTGGTTTTTGAGCATTGGTTTTGCTAACTCTTGCAACTTTTCAGCAGTAATCCAACCCTTACAATAGGCTATTTCTTCCAAACAAGAGATTTTGAGTCCTTGACGTTTCTCTAAGGTTTCTACGAAGTTTGATGCTTCGCTAAGCGAATCGTGGGTGCCGGTATCAAGCCACGCAAAACCGCGTCCTAAAAGTTGTACTTTTAATTCGCCGTCGTTTAGAAACTCTTGATTCACCGTAGTAATCTCCAATTCACCTCGTGCTGAGGGTTTGATACTTTTGGCTACTTTCACTACTTTATTGGGATAAAAATAGAGTCCTACTACCGCATAGTTAGATTTAGGCTGTGTGGGTTTTTCTTCAATGCTAAGCACATTGCCCGCGGTGTCAAACTCAGCTACTCCATAACGTTCAGGGTCTTTTACGTAATAACCAAAGACAGTAGCTTTGCGTTCTTTCTTTACATTCTCTACCGCTTGAGCGAGCATTTTCGAGAAACTCTGTCCATAGAAAATATTATCTCCTAATACCAGGCACACATCGTCATCGCCTATAAACTCTTCACCTATGATAAACGCTTGAGCCAAGCCATCGGGACTGGGTTGCTCGGCATAGCTAAGGCGAATACCGAAGTCGGAACCGTCACCTAAGAGGCGCTCAAAACCTGGTAAGTCCTGAGGAGTAGATATGACCAATATCTCGCGAATACCCGAAAGCATCAGCACTGATAATGGGTAGTAAATCATTGGTTTATCGTAAATAGGGAGTAATTGTTTAGAAACTCCCTTAGTAATGGGGTAAAGGCGTGTACCTGAACCGCCTGCTAATATAATTCCTTTCATCGGTTGTTAGTTTTTTCAGACGTTAGTAATTACTATAACTTTCACATTATATTGAGCTTTGCCCAAAGTTGTTATACGACAAGCTATCAAAAAACTTTGGCAAAGGTACAGTATTTATTTGAAATTAGCAAATGTGCTATTAATACCACAATGCCAATTGTTGAAGGTAAAAGATAAAAGATAAAAGGTAAAGTGTGAGCTCGTAGCGCAACAGACAGATAAAATTAGTAAATTAGTAAATGAGTCAATTAGCAAATGGGCGCGGGAGAATAAAATAATGTAGATATAGAGAGCTTATAGAAAAGATGAACAATGAACGAACAATGAACGAACAATGAACG